>JAAERO010000506.1 GCA_024230315.1 Hyphomicrobium sp. | reverse complement strand
TGCGTCCAAGGCGTTGCAAGACGGCCTGAGGGTAACGCAAAGGCCGCCGCGAAGGCGGCAGACCAGCATCGCAACCGCGCCTGACGCCGCGCCGCCGGCACCCACAAAGCCAAAGGCGCCATTGTTCGAGGTGCCCTGTAGCTTCAAGACGGCAACGAAACGGTCGTTCTGCTTCACTTTGCTGGTGCCGCCACTGGCACTTGCAAGCTCGACGGGCTCACCAGTAAGCGTGTAGTAGCTGCGCTCAATCGTGAAGCCTTTCGATGCAGGAGGTTCCGGCGTTAGCGCCGCGCCGAACACCGTGACGACCGCATCGACGGGTGCGTCGCCCTCGTTGGCGACGACCAAGGGATTTGAGTTCAATGCATCAGCTTCTAGCGACCGCATCAGCGAGCCAACTACCGGTGCGCCGTTGACAACGAGCTTCGTCCCCTTGGCCTGCTCGCTGAGCGCATTGGCCGCCAGCAACATCCAAGCTTGCTCTTGCGTCGAGGTGTAATTGCGCAACGTGTAGGCTTTGGCGATCACATTGACGAGACGCGGGGCTTCTGTTTTCGCGATTCCTGTTTCTACTGCAAGCGTCAACAACGCGGCGCTATCGCGTAGGCCGGAGCCGTAGTCGGCACGATACACATTCCCGCCCTTCGGGTTGGCCGGCGCATCGAGTTTGGCGAGAGCGGCATCGAATGACGTCTGCGCGCGCGTCTTGTCACCCATCATCGCCAGTGCGGCGCCCAGTTGGGCCTGGGCCAGGGGCGTCGCGAAGCGATCGAGACGGGTGTCGGCGTAGTAGCGCAGCTCGCCAATGGGAGCTCGGCTGTTACGCGCTAGTACATAGAGCGCATAGGCCCTTTCCTCGCCGCCCTTCTTGAAGTCCTGCACATAGCTCACGTAGTTCTGCAGCCGATCGAGCGCCTGGGAGAAGCCGAGCGGGTTGACCTTGAACCCTTGCTCTTTGGCCCGAGTGAGGAAGTCGGTAACGTAGCTCGTCAGCCAGATGTTGGCGTTGCGCGGACCCCATGAGCCAAAGGCACCGGAGCTGTCCTGCATCTCGAATACGCGGTTGACCGCTTGCTGCACGCGCTGTTTCAGTTCCTTGTCGGGCGCGATGCCGATCTGGGCTGCGAGAGCGTTGGCATAAACGAGCGGCAACGCGCGGCTCACTGTCTGTTCTGCGCAACCATACGGGTAGCGATCGAGCGCTGTCAGCAGTCCGGGCACGTCGAACCTAGCCGTGGGACCAACGCTCAAATTGACGCGTGTGCGATCAGGTATCAGGCCGTGCACGAGGTCAGAGGACAACGTGATGTTGCCGCCGTTGGCCTTCAGAGATGTCACCGTCGTGCGCTTTATGTCGCCGGCCGGCGGCTTTGCGTCGAAGGTCAGTTGGCGCGCGACCTCAATCCCGCCGGAACCGGTGACGCGAATGTCGTAGGAAAGCTCACCGGCCTTGGTTGGCCTGATGCGAACGGCTTGCGAGCGTCGCTCGCCGATCTTTAAATAAAGTTTGCCCGCGTGGACCGTTTCTTCAGCGGTATTTACGGCGAGTGAATAAGGCGCGGCCGGTCCCTCGACATTGTGAATAGCGATGTCGAGGCGTGCTTCATCGCCAAGCGTTAGAAAGCGTGGACCGGACAGGGTCAGGGCCACCGCGTCGCGCACGATAACGTCGTGCGAGGCGTGGCCAAGCTTCCCGGCACTCCAGGCGACCGCCATCACGCGCACTGTTCCGTTGAAGTCAGGCAGCTCGAAGTCAACCTTGGCCATGCCGTCGGCATCAACCTTGACGATCCCGGAGTACAGCGCGACCGTGTCTTCGACTGGCGGGCTGCCTTTCATAGTCATGCCACTGCCACCATCACCGCCGGTGCGCAGCGTGCCTCGCTCAGCGCGCATCCCGTCGATCAGCCGGCCATAAAAGTCACGAATCTCAAGCCCCATGCGGCGCTGGGCATAGAACCAGCTCTCAGGATCCGGCGCCTTGAAGCGTGTCACATTGAGGATGCCGAGGTCGACGGCCGCAACGGTAATGCGTGCGTCCTCGCCTCCCTCAAGACCAGACACGGTCACCGGGACGGTTAGCGTCGCCCCGGATTTGATCCTGCCCTCGGTGTCGATCGCGACGCTTAACGTGTTTGCAGACTGGTCGAGTCCCAGCCACTGCACGCCGATGGCGCAACTGGGCATACGCTTCAGGTTTTCGTTCAGGGGCCGGTAGAGCATTGCCGCCACGTAAGCGCCGGGGCCCCAGTTGTCGCCGACTGTGATATCCACCTCACCGCCGCCGTCGTTGACGGTAACGTCCTGCATCGACAACAAACCGTTGGAGAGCACGGCGATAAGCGCCTTGCCGCCCTTCTTGGTCGCGATGCGCAGCTTGGCCTTATCACCGGGTTTGTAGTTGGCGCGGTCGAACGCGACGTCGAGGACTTCCGGGCTCTCGGCATCGTTGCTGGCGGTGTACCAGCCAACATTGAATTCCACGGTTGAGGCAGGGACGGCCGGATCATCTGAAGCCACTTCGAGCCGGTAGCGGCCGTAACGCACGCGTGCTTCGATTTTCGCAGGCGTGCCGCCGGCGGTCGTAGCGATCGTGCCGTCCGTCACCTTGCGCGTAAGCGTCACGGCCTCGTAATTCCACCGGCCATCGCGTCGATACCACTGCCAGTTCGCGTCAAGACGCACGAGTTGCCAGTTTAGGTTAGGCGACGCGGCGCGCTGGCTCTTAGCATCGAGCAAAATCACGTCAAACGCCGCCGTCTGGTTTTCGTCCAGGTCCCGGCCTTTGAACAGCGGTTTGATGCCGATGCGCGGCTCACGCAGATCGACTGGAATCATAACGTTGCGCTCAATCGTGCGCCCACCCGTTTCGCGCAGACGCAGGATTACGGTGGCTTCGAGCGGCTTGGCCGTGCGTGTTATGGGCGGCAGCGTCACAGCGATGTCGGCCTTGCCTTGCGCGTCCGTCGTCGCCTTCACGTCGAGCGGTTTGCGCACGGGATCGACCCGCTCGCCGGCGTTACCGAACTTGTAGCCTGGATAGTCCGCGATGTCCTTTTTCGAGGGCTTGACGACGATGTCGCCATCGATGTTGAGGTCGGCGGCGGGCGGCCCATAGAGGTAACGCCCCGCGGCTTTGATGGTTTGCGTTTCCCCCGGTGCGAGGGAGGCTGCGGGTGGCTTAAGCGTCAGGTCGAGACGCTCAGGCACGAAATCTTCGACCAAGAACGATACTTGGATGATCGGGTCGCTTTGGGGATCAGCATGCAACTTGGCGCGCCAGGTTCCTGTCATGGCACCGCCGCTGAGCGACATAGTGACGTCGCGGCCGCCCAGGCCTTCATCGGTCAGCGTGTAGCGGTGGTGCTCGACATCGTCGGGGCGTGAAACAATCAGCGTTACGGGAAGCGTCGCAGCCTCTCCAGCCTTGTCGCGCACAAGCGCGGCGATGTGGACGTCGTCGCCGGGGCGGTAGATGCCGCGCTCGGTATAGAGATAGGCGTCGAGCGGACCGGGGGCTTCACGGCCCTTGACGCCGCGGTCGGTCAAGTCGAAGGCACCCAACGTCAGATCGAGGAACGCGTACTCGCCGCTATCGCTTTGGGCCACGAGTAACGCGGGCCGTAGGCCACCCTCGCCGCGCGCAAGGCCCGCTTCGAAGCGGGCATATCCGTTGGCATCGGTTTCGGTCGTGCCGAGGACCTCGTTGTTGCGGGCAATCAGCTTGACGTTCACACCTGCGGTCGGCTGGGCTTCAGCCAGCGAACGCACGAACGCGTGCACGCCGTCGTCACCGGAAAAGGCCGTTAATCCGAGGTCGGAGACGATGAACCACTGGGTGGCTTCCGAATAATAATCATTGGGCGACTTCTGCGTGGGCTTGGCTATCGCAACATAAACGCCGGGCTTCAGAACGCCGACGGCATCCGTCACCGGCAACGCCGTCGTAATCTCCTCGTTGAGCTTGGAAGGCACGTCCATCTTGCCCGCGAATACGCGTTCGCCCGTGCGCTCCTTTATTGCGTTGATCTCCCAGTTGGATAGCCGGCGCTGGAAGTTGCCCCCGTCGAGTGCACCGATGAGATTGCGGTCCCCGATGCGATAGACCTCGATCTCCACCTTGCTCGTATTGACGGAGACGAACGGAATGCCTTGCTGTCCGCGGCTCGGCAGAACGTAACTTTTTCCAGAGAAGCGCACGAACGGCTTGCGGTCGGGCACGTAGACGGCAATTTCGACGTTCTTTTGCAGATCCTCGTCGACGTCGGAGGGCAAACCAGCGCGTAAGAGCACCTCGTAGCGCTGGCCGTGCACCAAGCCATTAACGCACAATTGCTCACCTTCTGCCGTCACCCCCTGAGGGTCCTTGCCATCGATGGAAACAAACTTTGCAAAGTCGACACGGCCCCGCGATAGCCTCTCGGAGAATTGCAGGCACAGGCGAGGCGAGACCGCCTCCGACTCCGTCTTGTAGTTGGTCATGCTGAAGCCGCGCTCAGCGCGCAATTTCTCATATGCGCTGCGAACCCGCCCGTCGTCGGACAACGCAAGGCTCGCTTTCAGCGCGTCGATGGCGGGACGCCAATAGGAGCGCCGCTGTAATGCGGCGCCAAGAACGGCAAGAGCGCGAGCTTTCTGCTGGGCATTCCGCGCCTGCTGGTAGGCCAGGTAGGCGGCTCCCGACGCATTAACCGGCAAGTTATAGCGCTCGCTGCCTTTATTTGGATCGACTTTGATGGCGAGCAGGGCACGGGCCAGCCCGATCCATGGCTCCGCGTCCTTGACGCCGGCAACGGCCGCAGCTGCATATGCACGCGAGGCTGCGCGCGGGTCATTTGCCAGGGTGCTCTCGCCAGCGGCTCTCAGCTCGGCGGGATTTTGCCCGGCAGCCTTCCAGTTTTCTCGCAGATATTTTTCATATCGCTTTGCATCCCTCTCGACGCCTTGGTGCGCGAAGGGTCGCTTTTGTGCACTTGCATTTATGACGGGAATGACGAGGCAAAGAGCGAGGAGAGCTTGTGCGAGAAGTCGCATGGGTGGCCCCTTCGGGGGCTGTGCCGGAATTGATCCAAGGGCATTATGAGCAAAGGGAGTGTTGCGCATAGATCAACAAACGCCAATGTCCGAACAACGGCGACAACAATGGAAATACCGCGAGTTCCCGCTGCTTGCGGCCTTATTTCGTGTTGCATAAAAAAGACGAGGCCGGATCATTGATCCGGCCTCTGAAAAACGTCTCAATGCGCGCTGTACGTAAGGGCGAACTACTGTCGCGGCAACATCTGCCTCGGTTCCTGATTTGCGGCAGCCATGGTGGTTAGCTGCGAGGCGAGAGCGGCGGTGAGCGACACATTGATCCTGACCGGTTCGGCTGCTCGCCAAATGCGCTCGAAGGAGTTGTGTGCCAGTTCTGCTGTCTGAGCGCACCGTGGCACATAGTATTCGAGCGAGTCGCGCTTCTGCGGATCGCGGCGCATGCTGTCTCCGATCCATGTACACATCGGTCCAAGCACCAGTTGCTCATGAACTGCGAGTAGACGGGGATCGCGGAAAACGCGGCAGTCACCGGGTAGAAATGCCGCCTGGCCGGGCTTCAGCGCGCTGAAGATTGTGCGTACGGCAATGCCCGCCGTGGCCATTTGCGGGGCCAAGGCTAGCAGCGATTGTGCAACGGGGCTATCGGGAGAGCGTGCAATGAGCAAGTAGCAGCCATCTTTCGCTTCCAGTTTGGATGCGGTGCGGCGCTCTATATCCTTGCTGATGAATTCGTTGAGCTTTGCAACCTTCTCTTCACTCGACATGCAAATGGAGGGTGAGGAGTTCTTCAGTGGCATAAGCACAGTCCCTTTTGTTGCAGGGCCCACGACGAACGAAAACGGTTGCGAGCGGAGCTATTAGTGTTGGGCTCCATTAAGGGGTCATTTGGGTTAATCAAGTGTTGAGCACTGCGACCATGGCCTGGGCGTCTTGTCGTTCACTCCATCGTTTTGCGTAAGATCAGTGGAGGCTAGAATTCGGCCGGTTCGTCGACGAAATTGAGACCGTCCACAGTCGGGTCAGTTGATTGTGCTCCGTTTGAAGCATGAGTGGGGGCGGACAGAGTTAGCTCCAACTGCGGTTGTTCGCTCACTACCTGGCCTCGAACCCGTATCTTTCCAGCGAAGCTCGTCAAGGCGTCGGGCAGCGATGCCTGGCTGATCGGAACATGAAACGTTGCCGTTTCACGGCGCAGCTCGATGCCAATCGTGGCCGGAGCATTGTCGGGCTCGGCGTGTTGCTGCTGCAAAGTCTCAATCGTTGTCGTTATGCCGTCGGCGAGACATTCTTTCACGTGGCTCTTGGCGGAGAAGTGCGGCGCGGGAAACGGAACAATGATGTCGCTCGAGCGGTGCTCGTCTAAACGCGCAGCGTCGGCGGGCAATGCATTGCCGTTTGCCGCCGGTTCGATCTCGGCGTCGGGCTCGTTGTATGCCTCTTCGTCGAGGTCTCGATAGGTCGCGAGCTCGGCTTCAGCCTGCGGGGCATACGATCCAAAGCGCTCGCGCAAGGCCGGATCGATGGGCTTGCGAGGACGATGATCAAAACGACCTTGCGCAGTCTGCGGCAAGTCGATGTCGTATTTACCGTTTGCCGTTTCGTGATTGATGTTGCGCTCGGCACCATTCATGGCATCGCGTAAACGCGTTGTTTCCGGCACGGGATCAAGGTCAAGCTCGGTGAACTCGATGCCGTCTGTTCGCTTGGCGTCGTCGCGTGTTGTCTCGACCGTTTCTACCGTTTCGGCCCTCTCGACCGTTTCCGCCGTTGGCTGGGTGTGGCGCCGTTCTGCTTCGATGCGACCGGCAGCGCCCATCACGGCGCCGAGGATCAGCTCCTGCCACGCCCCGGTCTTGAACGCATAGATGCGAAATGCCGGTGTTTCGTCCTCGTTATGGTCAGATAGAAACAGGCCCTTCAATCTGCGCCACGCCCTGGGGAATGGTGCCATCCGCTGGTCGCGGTAGCATTCGATGAACTTGCTGCCCTGACGGCGAAGCTTGCGTTGCGCGACGAGGGAGGGGGTCATCTTCCAGGGTCGCGTCAGAATGCCTTGACCTTCAAGCGCGTAGCACAGGTTGGATAGCGTCTGCGCATCGAGTCGCAACTGCTCCCGTTGCGGAAAATCGCGTGGTGCATTCAGCGGTACCGCCACATAGTAGGTCCCGCCCGACTCGAAGATGACCTCTCGGAACACGTCGAATGTGCGCCGTAGCTCGTGATTGTGGATTTCGTTGAAGCGTGAGAGAATGGGAAACACGGGGCCACGTTCTGCTGCAATCATGCTTTCGCGCGTTGCAACGAAGCGATTCATTGGCCGGCTGATAGACACGAGCAGCAGACATAGATCGACAAAGAAGGCGATGCCCAAGGGGATGTAGTCGCGTTGTGACAGGCCGACTGTTTCGTTGGCCAAGGCGCGCAAGGAAGCCGGATTCTCGACCGACTGGACCGCTTTTTGCTGCAATTGGCGCAGCTCCTCCGCCGATGGTGGCAGCTCAAATGACAACAGCCCAAAAAGGGTTGCGCTCAGGCGCCGGAAGGCCTCGATGGTGGCTTCTGAGCCTTCGACGGCGGCGATCTTGGGCTTCTCCAAGTTCGGCAGTTGGTCGATCGCGCGCACGACACCGCGCAGCGTATGCTGGAGCTGCGGGTCGGGGCACGAGATCGTACGGCCGCGGCCGTTGGGGACCGTAGTGCGCTCGGCGCGGTCGGCGAGATCGGCGCGGATCTGGCGTAATTGTGGATCTGTGCGGAATGCGTTGAAGCCCGTCACTGTCAAATCGAGCCTGCGCCCGAGAGATCGCATGAACTTGTTACGCGTGCCTGACTTGGGATCGACAATCGAGGAATCGTTGCTGATGATCTTGGCAAGCTCGCCATCAAGGGCAGTCATATCGCTCTTCACGACGCCGACACGCCCCTTGACGAAGTTGGAGGCGAACAGGAAGCGTTCGGCGTCCTCATCGCGCATCTTGCGGCGTGGACCATCGCCTGGCGAGCTATTGGGGCACGAGGTCCCCTTGGTGCGCTCCAGCTCGGCCTTCTCAGCCGAAATCGTGGACAACTGAACGAGCGTGGTCTGGAGCTGCTCCAGCCGCGTCGAGGCAGCGTGCAGGGACGATTGCACCTGCCCAACGGCGCTTTCGGCGGAGCGCGCAGCCTCAGAGCGACTTTCCAACACCTTCCAGTTCACATGCCCCGCTCAAGTATATTGTTCTGGACATGGACAGTTCCCTCAGCCCGACCCATGGAACACAAGAGGGCACCGCATGGAACGGCCATTTCGGCTGCATGTGCTATCATCCTCTGTTCGTGTTTAATCAGCTCGGTCAAATGGAACGCTGCG
>JAAERO010000505.1 GCA_024230315.1 Hyphomicrobium sp. | reverse complement strand
GCCCACATTAAGCCAACTAAGCCAACGCAACTCCCAGCCACGAGCTGACGAGCGATACGAGGCATCCGATCGATCGGAGACCGCGGCTGATAGGTCATCAAACCCATCGCGTCGCCGACTTTTTCAACACTATCGGCACTTAGCGGACATTCCAGCCCAGCGTCTCTGAGCGTCGAGGTTGTCAGGTCATCGGCCAAGCGCGTTCCACACAGCGCCGACGGCGGGAATGGCTTAGTATTTTCCCTCAGCGGCCTCTTTGAGGATTAGCTTGTCGAGTGTCAGATCGGAAACGGCTTTGCGAAGTCGACCATTCTCGCGTTCCAGGTCTTTCAGCCGCTTGGCTTGATCGAGCTTCAAGCCGCCGTACTCGCGCCGACCTCTTTCATTGCGCCAAGCTCATTGAGCAGGGCTTGGGCGTCTCTGGGATCCGCGGTGTCGAACCCTTCGGTAAACCAGGCGACGACGTCGTTCAGCAGCTGGCGGGCGTTACCTTCCTTGCCCTGGCGCTGCCACAGTCGAGCAAGGCTTATTGCCGTGCGCAGTTCCAATGACTTCGCGTGCTGGCGACGGGCGATCTCAAGTGCGTTGTGGAAGCAGGTTTCCGCTTCAGCCGGATCGTCGGGGGATTGAACGAGCAGTAACTCCCCCTTGAGCCGCTGCAGCTCCGCCTCGTAGTAACGCTCCCCGGTTTTCTCTACGATGGCCTGGGCTTCGGCCAGTACGGTGAGCCCTTCCTCCGGCTGTTCAATTTTCTTGTAGGCCTCGATGAGCGATGTCATCAGATGCGGCAGTTGAAACCCCGCGCCTGTGGCCCGGTAGCGTTCGAGACCCTGACTTATCTGCCCGATGCCATCTTGAGCTCGCCCCTCCGCCACTAACGCCCAGCCACGCATGATCGGCCCCACCCCCAGCACGATGGCAAATCCGTGTTCCGTTGCCATGCTGATGGCGACCTCGATCCGTTCGCGCAGCACATCCCACTGACCGGTAAACTGACGCACGAGGCTGTCCCAATAGAGCGAACGTGTTTGCGTGTATAGGTTGCCCACCCGCTTCACGAGAGACTGCGCCTCGTCGGTTCTCTTCAGGGCCTGATCGGGATAGCCCAGCAACCATAGCGTCCAGGCTAAATACTGCGAGCAACACACACCGGGATCTAGGCCACCATATGTGGAAGCGAGCCCTTTGTGCCGCTCGGGATCATAGGCGCTGATGGCTTGTTCCAAATGCTCGCGTGCGGAGAGCAGGTCAGCGCAATAAAATGCGCTTAGTCCAGCCGCAAAGTCAGCCTCTAGGGCAAGATCCGGATCGCCAGTGGTTTGCGCCACGGCGAGAATCTGTTTTGTCATCTTGTTCGCGGCCTCGTGCTCGGCCCGCACCAAGTGGTACATCCACAGACCCCAGAGGACCGGGAAAAGCTGTGTGATCTCCTTGAGCTCTTGGCAGAGATCTCGGGCTCGGCGGTATGCCTTGCCCACCGTTGGAGCCGCGTACCCCTTGGTAGCCATCAACGCGGGTCCGAGACTGGTCTGCAAGGACAGCTCTAGTCGGGCGCGTTCGGGCGTATCCTGGAGAGTGAGGAGCACGCCCAGGCCTTTCTCAAGATGGCCAACCGCCTCCCGATCCGCAAAGCGATGGACGGCCTGTTGGCCGGCCTTTAGCCAGTACTCGACCGCCGTCTGGGGGGAATTCGCCTCGGTGTGGTGGTGAGCCAATAACTCCGGCTGGGTTTCCACTGTCTCCGGAAACCGTGTTTCCAGAATGTCGGCCACCTGCCGGTGACATTGCTCTCGGGTTCGCTTGAGCAGCGACTGATAGGCCGCGTCCTGTATGAGAGCGTGCTTGAAGATGTACCTTGCTCGTGGCGGGCGCCCCCGCTGATAGAGGAGTTCGGCCTCCACGAGCTGGCTCAACCCGTCCTGCAAGCGGGCCTCGTCCATCGGCGCAATGGCCTTGAGCATTTCGTAGTCGAACTCGCGTCCGAGCACGGCGCCGAGTTGGGCCCCCTCACGCAGCTTCGGCAGCCGGTCAAGCCGGGCCGCGAGGGACTCCTGCAGGGTGGCCGGGATCGCAACAGCCGACAGCGGACCCGTGAGATCATAGCGATCAGTCTCCTCCCGCAGCAGCCCGGATCCCAGGATCGCCTTGGTTATCTCCTCGACGTACAACGGTACGCCATCAGTCTTCTCGACGATGTGCCGAACCACCTCAGTAGGAAGTGCCTTGCCACTCGCGAGGCGCGTGACTATCGCCTCGATGTCTAGCGGTTCAAGACCACTTAATGTGATCGGGGTCATATGGGAGCGAGTCGGCCACGGCGGAATAAACGCCGGGCGGAATGTCAGCACGATGAGTAGAGACGCCGTGGCAGTCTGGTCCATGAGCAGACCAAGCAGCTCCAGTGTAGTCGGGTCCGCCCAGTGGAGATCGTCCCACAGCTCGAATAGCGGCCGTCGTTCGGCTTCCTCTAGTGTCCAGGCAACCAGTGCGTCCAGGGTGCGTTGCTTTTGCTCTTGGGGCGTTAGGTTCAGCGGAGGATAGCGGCCCGCGGGCAGCTGCAGCGAGACCAGCGCGGCAAAGAGCGGCACGACCTCCTTGGCGGCCCAGTTATAAGTCGCGAGCATCTGTTCGAGCTTGGCCAGCTTCGTATACGGGGAATCGCCGGCTTCCCATCGCGAGAGCCGCTTTATCTGTTCAATCACCGGATAGAGCGCGCTATTGGTGTAATAGGGCGAAAAGCGGAACGTGGATCGGGTAAATCCTTCTTTTCTTCGCCTGGGCGCCCACCGTTTCGGCAAGGGCCGATTTGCCGATGCCGGCTTGGCCACTGATCAGCACTGCCTGACCGTTGCCGTCCTTGCTCTGTGCCCAGCGGCGCAAGAGCAGGCCGATCTCCTCGTCGCGACCGACCAGCGGGAGGCCGTCCGCCGCACCGCTTTCCTCCACACCGTGTTCGGCTTCGGCAAGTCCGATGACCCGCCATGCATGAATCGGCTCGGCGACGCCCTTCAGTTGAAGACCGCCGAGATCTTCACATCTGAACTCCGCTTCGATCAGCTTGTGTGTCGCCGAGCTGATGACCATCGTGTTCGGCTTGGCCTGGGCCTGCAAACGCGCAGCAATGTTCGGGGTTTCACCAATTCCCGTCATCTCCTTCGCGGATCCTTCACCAATGATTTCGCCCACGACGACGAGGCCTGTGGCGATGCCAATCCGCACAGTCGGCTTGATATCCTTCGCGTTCTTCGGCTCGAAGCCGGCCAACGCTTCGATAATGCCGAGACCGGTTAATGTGGCCCGCTCGGCGTCATTCTCATGGGCCCTGGGATAGCCGAAATAGACGAGGATACCATCACCCAAATATTGGGCGATGTAGCCGTTGAACCGAGCGACGATTTCGGCACAGGTCTCCTGAAAGCGGCGTATGATCTCCCGGAGATCCTCTGGGTCCAAACGCGTCGACAGCTCCGTCGACCCAACCAGATCGCAAAACATTACGGTCAACTGCCGGCGTTCGCCCTCAGCTGACTTGGTTTCGGCTGGCGGTGCTCCCGGTTCCGGACGTTCGGTCGCTTGGTGTTCACCCTCAGCCGGCGTGGTTTCGGCTGGCGGTGCTCCCGGCTCCGGACGTTCGATTGCTTGCGGAAGTGCACGCACTGCAGCGGATGCAGGAAGGAGCTCATGAACGGTGATCTCGGGCTGTTCGGCCCAGATCAGAACCCCAGCGTCCTGTTCCACCGCCAGCCGCTTTGCGTGCACAAGTTCGAACTTCAGGTCCTCAAGGCACGCGTCATCCAGTTCGAATATCCGGCCGAGCAAGCGGCAAGAAATGCGCTTCTCGCGCTGGAGCAGCGCCGTCGCCAGTGTCACTACCTCAAAGAACCCCATCGTGTGCTCCCGGAATGATGGCGAATGCCCGCTTTAAGGGAAACCGAGCGCCTTCGGGCTGTAGCTGACAAGCATGTTCTTCGGTTGCTTGACCTGCCCCACAAAGCGCTACCAGTCTCTAAGTTAGAATCCAGCGTTCATTTGCCAGCCTCTGAACTGGCTGAAGGGCAACATAGGCCAGAGCAGACAATGGCAACAAGATAGTCTTTGGTGTTGGTGAACGGTATCCGAGTGAGGGGTGACAATGTCCGCCAAGTGCCGATAGTGTTGAAAAAGTCGGTTGATCATTGGTGCGAACGCTGATTCCTGTTTGAGAGGCAGGGATCGGAGGGCACGGCGATGATGGGACGGCAAACGGCGGATCAGGCGAGGTTGTTTTATGCG
>JAAERO010000504.1 GCA_024230315.1 Hyphomicrobium sp. | reverse complement strand
TGTTGCGTTGAAAGCCCAAGGAGCTGCTATCGTGATCATTGCCCATCGCCCCAGTGCCATAAGAGTGGCCGATGAGTTGCTCTATCTCAAAGACGGCCATCAGGTGGCGTTCGGCTTGCGCGATGAGATATTGCGCAAGGTTACAGCGCCAAGCGCGCAACACTCCGACCCTCAACACAGCGCTCCTTCAAATGGTTCCAAGCCGGTTTCAGGTGACCCACCCCAGCATGGCACCGAGCTGCCTCCCAACTCGGCACGTCGAGGCAAACGATGAGCCAAGACGCCAAACATTCACTGATCACCAATCAGCTCGCAGGCGCGGGGCTTGTGATCGTGTTGATGTTTGGGCTGGGCGGCTGGACGGCCTGGGCCTCGATCAACGGGGCGGTTATTGCTTCAGCCACAGTCGTGGTGGAATCCAACGCCAAAAAGGTGCAGCACGTAGAAGGCGGTATTATTTCTGAGATTCTCGTTGAGACAGGCGATCACGTGACAATCGGCGATCTGCTGGTGCGCCTGGATCAAACCGAGCCCAAGGCAGAACTGGCCATCCTGAATGCACGGCTTAATGAACTTCATGCCTCTCATGCGCGTTTGAAAGCGGAACGCGATGAGGCCGATGTCATCGACTTTGTCCCAGAGCTTAACGCGCGCGCTCACGATGTAGAGGTGCAAAACATCCTGAACGGTCAGCGTCGGCTGTTCTTAGCCCGTGCCAAGGACCGTCGCGGCAAGAAAGAGCAGCTCACCCAACGCATCATCCAGCTCAACGAAGAGATCACAGGCCTTAAAGCGCAACAAGTCGCCAAAGAAGAACAGCTCGAACTCATCGGGCGTGAGCTTGAGGGTGTCAAAGGCGGAGTAAAAACCGGCCACCGTGGCGGAGTAACATTAGGCCAGCTGATGTAGGGCCGGCTGAGCCGATCCGACCCCATTCCCGGAGCAGCGACCATTGCCCGAAGAGGTTGGGCTGCACGCTCATCGCGTAGAAGCGGGCCATGTTGCGGTCAGGATTGATGGTGGTTGACGCCGCGTGCCAGTTGCGCCTGTCATTTTGACGCAACGAGAGGCCTGCCTAGATGCCCAGTTCACTGTGAGAACCAAGCCTCACCAAATGAAGCGTGTCATCGCCGGGCTTGCGATAGAGCAGAATGAGGTCGGGTCTCAGGTGGCAGTTGCGGCAGTCATGCCATATGCCGCCCATTCGGTGATCTTTGAATTTCTCAGG
>JAAERO010000503.1 GCA_024230315.1 Hyphomicrobium sp. | reverse complement strand
GCTAACACCAAACGGCCAGACTTGACGCTCGCCAGCCACAGTGGCGGCAAGTGAGGGTCTGATTACCGCAGTTCCTGCTTCGAGGAACGGAAATTGGCGCACTCCATCATCGATGCAGTGTCATCCGGGGAATGTCGGTTTGAGCAGCGTCGTCTTGCCGACGCCGTTGCGACCGACGAGGCCGACCTTATGGCCGGTCGGTAGCCCCACGGTCGCGCTGTCGATTAAGACCCGCCCCTCGATGCGGTACGTCAGATCATTGATATGCAGCATGGCCTGAGGGGATAGCGGGTCGCGCTTGCAGTGTCACGCGCGGCGGCCCTTTCAGAACGCGATATCGAACCGCTTCAAAATCGCGATCATTGCTAAGTAGCAGCCGACTGTTAGCGCACCGGAAATGAGAAGGCTCGGTGCGAATTGCCAGCCTGCACGCAGCAACAGCGGCAGCGCGATGAACAGCGCCAGGGACGGAAGAACCAGCCAGAAAATGCCGCCCGCCAAGGTGGCGATCTTCTCCCCATCGCCGGTGTCAAGATAGAGCCAGATCATTGCCAACACCGACGTTAACGGGATCGACGCCAATACCGCGGCGAAAAATGAGCTGCGCTTGGCCACCTCGGCGATAGCCACAATGAGAACACTCGTGATGATGACCTTGACGGCAGCCTCGAGCATGGCGGTGGATCAGCCGGAAATGACGGGCTTAAGCGTCTCAACGAGCAGGCGCTCTTGCGTTGGCTGGTCCTCGACCGCCAAGTGCGCAGTGAACCAGTCCTTCACCATCTGGCACACGCGGCGCGGCGGCTGGTTGGCTAGTGCCTTCGGATTGGAGAAAATCTGCAGGTCGGTCTCTTTCCACCCCAGCTTGGCTAACTGCTTTACGAGGACTTCATAGTCGTTCTTGCTGGCAGGCTCGTGCGTTGTGGGAGCCTTGCGGCCTTCCGCGATGGCCTCGAAAATGGCGGCGGCTTGGGCATGGACCGTTGCGCCTTTCTCGGGGGATGGCCAAATCTCGAGCACGACCGGAGCCGTCTCGCCCTTGGAAATGAAGCCAAAGCAAGCACGTGGGCTTTGCGCGCTCAGGCTATTGAGGTTGGTGAGGAAGGCCGTTGCGACTTTTTTCAGCTTCTCGGTGCTGGCGACGAGCGCCTCATCGGCATGCTTACGCCGCAGCGCCACGATCGCCTCAGCCATATGCTTGGTGATCGCGTCTTGGGGCCGTTTCTCCGCGGAAAGTTTCGCGACCTCGTTAAGGCGCTCCCCATACCAGTCGGGGAATTCGCGCCTGACGACGTTCCACAGGCCGATCTGCTGAAACTGTGCATCCAGTTCTTTCGCGCTCTGCGCGATGACTTCGGGAGGAATCGTGCTCGCCCCCGGGGCCGGCGGGGTGGCCTGTGGCGTTTTGACCGCTTCAATGGCGGCGGTGGTGGTTTCGCTGACACCGGTGTCGGCCTCATTGGCCTCATCAGCGAATTCAGTCGGACCTATTCCAGGGACACCACCCTGCTGCGTGAAGTACCATGTGCCCGCGCCTGCCAGCAGCAGGACGACGAGCGCCATGCCGAGGACACGCCCCAGGCGCCGAGGCTCGCCTTCAGGCGACGCTTTTGCCACACGGATACGGTTGGGTTCAAAAGACCGTTCCACGTCCGGAGGCGGCACGTGGGCAGGCTCGCGCGGCTTGGGCTGCCCAGTAGGGTCAGGCTGCCCAGTGGGCTCAGGCTGTCCAGTGGCAGTGGCAGGCGGCTGCGACGTCTCCTCCGGCGAATTGAATGGGAATACGGCGGGTGCGGTGCGCCAGTCGGAGAAGCCGGGACGCCAAATAAGGTCGGTCGGCTTCAGGTGTCCATGCGCGACGAATGTGCGCATCTCTGCTTCCGACAAGGGCCCGTGCTGCTTGCCTTCACGGGCGATGTACCATTGGATTTTGGGCTGTTGGCCAGTCATGGAGGTCCCATATAACGAATAGGAGGCCGAAATTCGAACATCTCGCGCCAGCGCGTTGACCACTCAGATTTCTTAGAATTACCTCAATGTGGTTCGGGATACCCCGCCTCGTCAATCGCTCCTGCCCGGCAAAGTGCTGTGGTCCACCGCCTGTTTCTTCAGGGCGCGGCACTGCGCACCTTGTTGGGTCCACGCAGCGCCATTATAACCCGCCGCACCAAATGGTAAAATCCAAGCCTCAGAGGGACTGAGATGGGTATCGAGCGGACGCTATCGATCATTAAGCCGGATGCCACAGAACGCAACATTACAGGTGTCATAAACCGCGTTATCGAAGATGCGGGGCTGCGAATAATTGGCCAAAAGCGGGTCCACTGGACCTTCGAGCAGGCCCAAGAATTCTACGAGCAGCATTTGGGAGCACCTTTCTACCCCGACCTTTGTAAATTCATGTCGTCCGGGCCGATCGTTGTCCAAGTGTTGGAGAGCGATGACGCCATAGCCAAGTACCGGAGAATTATGGGAGCGACCAATCCGGTCGACGCCGAGCCTGGGACGCTGCGCAGGCGTTTTGCGATCTCAATGCAGCAAAATTCGGTCCACGGTTCGGATAGCCCGGCGTCTGCGGATCGTGAGATTGCATTGAACTTCGCTCCAGACGAGATTGTCGGTTGAAACTGCGGGGCGGTTCGCCTTCGTCTGCTAGGGAGTCGCCATGGGACGCGTCAGGTTCTACGTTGCCACAAGTCTCGATGGCTTCATCGCCGATCATGACGGTGGTGTCGATTGGATGGCGCCCTACGATGCGAGACTCTATGGCTATGACGCATTCGTTGACGAAATCGGCGCACTCGTCATGGGGCGGCGAACTTATGAGATAATTCGCGCAGTTGGTGAGTGGCCGTACGCGGGCAAGCGCGTTCATGTCGTCTCATCGCATGCATTGGAGCATCCGCCGCACGGTGTCGTGCAGGCCTCAAATGGAATTGCAGGCGCGCTCACGTCCGCGCGCGAGAAGACAGTGGAGGATATCTGGATCGTAGGCGGCGCCACCACCATGCAGTCAGCGCTCGACGAGAATCTCGTTGATGTCGTGGCGATCTTCTTGGTGCCGGTCTTGCTCGGCGCCGGGCTTTCCCTGTTCAACGAGCTGAAACGCCTTCAGACGCTATCGTTCGATGGCATAGAGGCATATCCAGATGGTGTGGTGAAGCTGCGCTACTTTACGGCACGCTACCGAGCGAGCGGCGGGTACCAGACGTAGGCCGCATTGGCCATCGGCGCGATGCCTTGCTCTAAATCAGGCTCTAGCTCAGCTCGTGGATCTTGAACTTGAGCCCGCCTTTGGGCGTCAGCGTCACTGTGGCGTTGAGACCGGCAGGATCTTTGCCGACGTACTCAGGCCTAAAGCGGCGCAAGAGTAGCGACAACGCCAACGTGTTCTCAACTTGGCTCATGGCCCCGCCAATGCATGAGCGCTTGCCGCCGCCGAACGGCAGGTAGCTGTATTTCACCTGCTTCTTGGCCGCTCCCGCCACCCAGCGCTCTGGACGGAACTCTTCAGGCTCATCCCAGAAACGGGGGTTATGGTGCGCACCGTAGGCGAAAAGCATGATGCGATCGCCGCGCTGGATCTTCGTGCCGCCGATTTCATCGTCTTCCGCCGCAACACGGATGAGTCCCCATATCGGCGGATAGAGCCGCATCGTTTCTTGGACCACGGCGCGCGTATAGGCGAGTGCTGAATAATCGCTCGCCGTCGGGTCGCGATCACCGTAAACCTGCTCGCCCTCCTTGCGAATGCGCTCGGCCGCTTCTGGGTACCGCGACGCTTCATAGAGCGCCCAAGCAAGTGTCAAGGCCGTCGTTTCGGTGCCGGCCCAAAGGTACTGCTTCAACTCGTCGATGGCCTGCTGTTGATCGAACTCGGGTATTTCGGGATCAGCGACCGCGGCCTCGATCATTTTGAGCAGAGTACGCTCGCGGGCCTCGCGCGGGTCCGCGGCCATAACCTCAGGTGGCACGCTTGCCCAGACCTGCATGGCCTTGGCTGCATCCTGCTCGGTCATCTCGAACACTTCACCCGACTGCTTCTTGAGGCGGATCTCCTTGTGGTTCATCACGTCCGTGTAGGTCTTCACGCATTTGAAGACGAAGTGTGGATTGAACGGCATGTCACGGTCGAACAGCGCTTTGCAGATCATGTCGGCGGCGAGCGTCCAGGTCTGCTCGACCATCTCGACCGCGTCACCCGACTTGGCCAGTTGCGACCAAATATCCATTTTTGTGCGGATCGCCGCCAGGAAGTAGGGGATGTACTCGGCGAACATATCGGGGTGGAACGCCGGCTGCTGCGGCATTCGGATCTTTTGCCAGAGTGCGCCGTCGTTTGTGATCATCGACTTGCCGAAAATCGGCTTCAACCCGTCGAAATATTTGGTGTAGGTGTCGGCCTTGGTGACCAGCACATACTTGAAGTGCTCAGGCTGGGTGAGGATCACCACCCGCTGATTGGCCATATTGACCGGGATGACCGGGCCATAGCGCTCCGCCATCTGCATGAGGATTTGCATTGGGTTGTTGATCCCTTCCTTCAAGAGAGGGGTCAACTGGAACCAAATGCTGCTTTCCTCACCCAACCCTTGAGTATGGGCGGAGGTCGGCTCTGTGGCTTGTTTTACCGTCGAGGTCATACCGTCGTCTCCCGGCGATGAGGCCGTTTCAAGGCACTTTCTATGCCAAATTCAGCGACTAGAAGGTAAACTTGGGAGCACTCCAAGAATTTGCGGGGCGGTGCCCTGAGCTGAAGTACCCTCGCGCCCGCAAAATATCGAAAATTTAGTACCACCCAGCGGCGGCGAGTGTCTATGCGACCTACTGTTTCCGCTTCATTTTGGCGCGCAAAAGGCGATCTTAGTCAGAGTTCTGGATACTCAGGCGAGCGGTGGCCAGATGAGGGGGGCTGACGGCTTGGCCGGTACGGGCGCCCCAAGCACCCGTTCGCCGTCGATGCGCACCCTCCCAGAAGCAAACATGGCTAACGCGTGAGGATACAACTCGTGCTCGACCCCAACGACACGCGCTGCAAGCGTATCCGCCGTATCGGCCTCCAGAACCGGGACCGCCGCCTGAGCGATGATAGGGCCGTCGTCCATCTGCGGCCGGACGATGTGCGCGGTGCATCCCGTGAGCTTGACGCCAGCGGCAAGTGCGCGTGCGTGCGTATCAAGCCCTTTGAAGGCCGGCAGCAAGGAGGGATGAATGTTGAGCATTCGGTCGCTCCAGCGTTCCACGAAATCCGCTGTCATCAGCCGCATGAATCCCGCGCAGGCTACGAGATCGACGTTAAACGACTTGAGTGCGGCATCGAGCTCAGTCTCGAACGCTTCGCGACCAGAAAACGACTTGTGGTCGACGGCGCGTGTGGATACGCCAGCGGCTTGGGCCTTCTTGAGACCTTCGGCTTCGGGGCGGTTGGATAGCACGCAAGCAATCTCGGCCGGGTAGTCGTGCGCTTGGGCCGCCGCGATGAGCGAAACCATGTTGGAGCCCCGGCCCGAGATCAGAATCCCAACGCGCTTTTTCATCGCCGCCATCTAACACGTCTTTTCTGGAGGGCCGCTCCCATCAGATCTTGCCCTTCTCTGCAAGTCTCTTGCTGAACATGCGCGAGAATATTCCGCCAAAAAAGGTCAGGGGCTGTATCTCAGCCCACCCGAATAGCTGACCGCCCACGCCTCGCCTTGGCCCTTGGCTTCGCTCTTGTCTCCGCTAGGCGGGACAATCTCGCCGATCACGAACGCCGATTCACCGGCTTCGCGCAACGTCGATAGCACGGCGTCGGCTTCAGTATTTGCAACCACGGCGACCATGCCGATGCCGCAGTTGAAGGTTAGCAACATCTCCGCATCGTTTAGACGTCCCGCCTTGGCCAACCATCCGAACACGGCAGGCGCAGCAACGAGCGAAAGGTCGATGTGTGCTGCGACCGTGCTGGGTAGTACGCGCGGGAGGTTTTCTGAAAGGCCGCCGCCGGTAATGTGTGACAGCGCCTTGATGGCGCCATCGGTGCCGCTCGCAGTTTTGATAGCGGCCAGTAAGGGCTTCACGTAGATCCGCGTCGGCTCAAGAAGCGCTTCAGCGAGTGTCTTGCTGGTATCGAATGGTGCAGATGCGTCCCAGGCGAGTTGCAAATCGGCGACGAGCCGGCGCACCAATGAGTAACCGTTCGAATGTACACCAGACGAGGCGAGCCCGATCAGAGTGTCGCCAATTTCCACATCGCTGTGCGGTAAGATCTCCCCGCGTTCCACCGCACCCACGGCGAACCCGGCAAGATCGTAATCTTTGTTGGCATACATGCCAGGCATCTCAGCCGTTTCGCCACCAACAAGTGCACATCCTGCGCGCTGGCAGCCTTCGGCGATCCCGGCGATGACGGAGCGGGCATCTTCAACGTTGAGAGCCCCGCAGGCGAAATAGTCGAGGAAGAATAATGGTTCTGCGCCTTGGACCACGAGGTCGTTCACGCACATGGCGACGAGGTCTATGCCGATGGTATCGTGGCGTCCCGTCTCAATGGCAATCTTGAGCTTGGTGCCGACGCCGTCGGTCGCCGAAACTAGGATGGGATCACGAAAGCCGGCCCCCTTCAGATCGAAAAGCGCACCGAATCCGCCAAGATCCGTGTCGGCCCCAGATCGCCGCGTCAGCTTGGCAAGCGGCTTTATCGCCTCGACGAGCCGATTTCCGGCGTCGATATCAACCCCGACGTCTCGATAAGAGATGGTCGGGTTGCCTTTGGGATCAGGCTCTGTCATTTGACCATAGAACCCAACTTTTGCCCCCTTTGGCTGCGGGAACTGACGCTCCTAGCAGTTTCGATGCTTGGTCGGCAACTCAGGGCGCGATGTGGAGAGGTTCCTTGCTGGTTGAGTTAAGAGAAATCTTTGCCACGGTCATTGCCGTTGCCGCCGCTTTAGCGCTTGCGGGCGCGGCCTCCGCGGCGCGTGGCAAGGGAGTGTACACGGTTGGCAACTACCCCGTCGATGCGCGGGCCAAGAATGCCGTCGCCGCCAAGAAAAAGGCTTTGGCCGAGGGTCAGAAAGCCGCATTCCGTTCATTGCTAAAACGCGTCGTCCCCGTCACAGCATACGATCGACTGAAGCGTCTATCGTCGCTCAATTCATCGCGCTTCTTTGAGGGCGTCTCCGTGCGTTCGGAGCGCAACTCGCGCACGCGCTACATTGCCAGCCTAGATTTTTCGTTTCGTCCAGATTCGGTGCGCTATGTGCTGCGGCGGGAAGGTATTCCCTTCGTCGAGGAACAGGCGCCGGAATTGATAATGATCCCGGTCGTGCGCGACGCCCAGGGGGCGATTGAGACAGGCCGCGCGTCGCGCGTCTGGACCAATACTTGGAAAGACCTTGACCTGGAGCACACCCTAACGCCCATAGACTTGCAACGTCTGAATCCGCAGATCCATCCCGACTCGTTGAAAAGGCTTGATGAGGGACGGGGCGCCGCGCAGCGTATATTGGCCGGTGAATACAAGTCGCCACGCGTAATTGTTGCGATCGCTGACCTTGAGCCCTCCACAAAACGCATCATCGTGACGCTGGCCGGCGTGGACGCTGTTGGTCCAATCAATATCAAGCGCCGCTACCGCGTCTTCGACGGCGACACCGCCTACACAATGGAACTGGCGGCTGTCGTCGGTCTCGGCGTACTGGAAGGCCGGTGGAAGGCGATTAAGTCGGGTTCGGGAAGCAGTTTCAGTGGCCAGCTTGTCGCTCTTCAGGCTCAGTACACGAGCCTTGCGGAGTGGAACGAAATGCGCCGGCAGCTATTGGAAATGCCTGGTGTCGTGGACTTGAGGATCGACGCTCAGTCCGCCCGCGGCGCCAACCTGTCATTGCGCTATCCCGGCGGCGCGGAGGAACTCGCCTCAGCCCTCTACAGCCGCGGCCTTACGCTGAAGAGCGCTGGAGGAGTCCTGATCCTTCACTCCCGCTAATGAAAATGGGGCTCGCGGGTTGACTTCGCTCACCGTCCTGAACGAAAGCAGGGCGCCGGAGGGGCGCTCTGTGGGCAATGATGCTCGCTACGGCAGCGAAAAATCGGTTAATGACGCGCTCAATAAGAGGCAACAAACCAGGATCGAGCCTTGAATATTCCTAACCTCATCTCGCTGGGTCGCATCATCCTGGTACCTGTCGTTTTCTGGCTGCTGATAACCGGCCAGACACAAGCTGCATTCTTCGCCTTCATCGTTGCCGGCATTTCCGACGCAGTGGATGGCTATCTCGCCAAGACGTTCGGCTGGAAGACGGAGCTTGGTGCCTACCTCGACCCCCTCGCAGACAAGCTGCTGATCGTTAGCATCTTTCTGGCCCTTGGCGTCGGTGGAAAGCTGCCGCTGTGGCTCGTCATTGCGGTGGTTTCGCGCGACATTCTCATCGTTATTGCGATCGTCTTATCATGGCTATTGGGCAATCCAGTTCGTATCCGCCCGCTTGCCGTCAGTAAGGCCAATACGGTTTCGCAGATCGTGCTTGCGGCAGTGGTGCTGGCGGACGAGGCCTTCGGGCTGGGCCTCCAGTGGGGGCGTTTTGTGCTGATCTGGGTGACGGGCGCTCTGACGCTCGCCTCGCTCGCTGCCTATCTGCGTTCCTGGCTGCTACATATGTCCGGCTATGAGTCGTCGGACCCTGGCGGCTAACGGCAGTTTTGCCAGCCCGTCGATCAGAGCAGTGACGCCGATCAACAAATCGAACCTGAATTAGAGAAAACGTCGTTCCCATGATTGCAGTGCCCCGCCAGCTCGTTCTCGATCTCGCGCACCGCGAGGCGCTCGGTGTAGAGGATTTTCTGGTGAGCCGCTCTAATTCGGAGGCCGTGGAGCTCGTCGATCGCTGGCCTGACTGGCCGCATCCCGCCTCCATCGTCATTGGAACGCAGGGCTCCGGCAAGACCCACTTGTCACACGTGTGGCAGCTTCGCTCCTCGGCTGGCCTGGTTGCCGCTAGCGCTATCACGGATGCGGCCGTGGCGGCGCTTGCCGATGGGGACGCCTTGGTCGTGGAGGATCTTGATCGAGGGATTGCGGACGAGCAGGCGCTCTTTCACTTGCTCAATCGCGCGGGCGAGAGCAAGCTTGCGGTCTTGCTGACCTCGCGCGTGGCGCCGGGAGGCCTAGAGTTCGTGATCCCGGACCTGCGCTCACGGATGCGCGCTCTTCCCTTCGTGGAGGTGCAGCCGCCCGATGAGGCGCTCCTCAAGTCGGTGCTGGTGAAGTTATTCGCCGACCGGCAACTCACTGTTGAGCCGCCCGTGATCGAATACTTGAGCTTGCGCATGGAGCGGTCCATGAAGGCAGCAAACCGCTTGGTGGACACCATCGATAGGCTAGCGCTCGCCATGCATCGCAAGGTAACAAAGCCTCTGGCGGCAGAGGCGCTGGCGAGCGCAGGCCCCAGAAACGAGCACGAGTGACGAAAACCTAAGGTCGCCGGGTTATGTCATGATGTTGTTGTACTTTGTCCCCTGATAGAGCCTGGGGTCAGAGATTGTGGAGCGAGTGATGGCGACTGCAAAAAGCAGGGTGCGTGAGAAGCCGCAGCCGAAGGTACCACAGGCGCAGGAAGGGCCGCCGGTAGGTCCGGCTTGCTTCTACAACCGTGAACTTTCGTGGCTGCAGTTTAATAGGCGCGTGCTTGAGGAGGCCCGAAACGAGCACCATCCCGTGCTTGAGCGCCTACGGTTCCTATCGATCTCAGCATCAAACCTCGACGAATTCTACATGGTCCGCGTGGCGGGCGTGTATGGCCAAGTGTCAGCCGGCGTGCAGACGCTGTCGCAAGATGGGCTTACACCGGCCCAACAGTTTCGCGCCATTAACCGCTTTGCTGCCGGTCTCGTAGCTGACAAGCAGGCCTGCTGGCGCGAGCTTCGAGAGGAGATGGCACAAACCGGTATCCATATCCTAGAGCCGAAAGATCTGAACGCTGAAGATCGCAGTTGGCTCCGGCGGCTGTTCCTCACGCACATCTTTCCCATCCTGACACCGATCGCCGTAGACCCGGCGCACCCATTCCCCTTCATCCTCAATAGGGGCCTTGTCGTCGTGGTTGAGCTGCAGCAGGCGAACGACGGCAGGATCATGAACGGCCTTATCCCGATTCCAGGACAGCTGGAGCGCTTCATTCGGCTCGGCGGGCCCGACGGTAACGGTCATGAGCTGCGCTTCATTCGTGTGGAGACGTTAATCGGCCTCTTTATCGAGGAGCTGTTCTCCGGGTTCCAATTCAAGAGCCAAGGCGCGTTCAGAGTGCTACGCGACAGCGACATCGAGCTTCAAGAGGAAGCAGAAGATCTCGTCCTCTCCTATGAAACGGCGCTCAAGCGTCGGCGCCGCGGCCACGTGATCCGGCTCGAGCTTGAATCCTCGATGCCCAACCGCCTGAAGCGGTTCGTCGTGGAGGAGTTGGAGGTCGGCGAGGAGGCGCTCTTCATCAAAGATGGCCTCCTGGCGCTCGCCGATACGGCGCAGCTCATCGTATCTGATCGTCCTGACCTTCTGTTCAAGCCATTCGGCAGCAGGTTCCCAGAGCGCATCCGCGAGTTTAATGGCGATTGCTTCGCCGCCGTGCGCAACAAGGACATCATCGTTCACCACCCATACGAGTCCTTCGACGTCGTCGTTCAATACCTGCGCCAGGCTGTGGCTGATCCTAACGTCATGGCTATCAAGTGGACCCTCTATCGAACCTCGCGCGACAGCCCCATTGTGCAAGCGCTCAAGGAGGCCGTCGAGGCGGGCAAGTCAGTGACCGCAGTGGTCGAACTTAAGGCCCGCTTTGACGAGGCGGCCAACATTCGTTGGGCGCGCGATTTGGAAAACGCGGGCGTGCACGTTGTTTACGGTTTCATCGAGCTCAAGACACACGCCAAGCTTGGGATCGTCGTGCGACGCGAAGGCACCGAGCTGACCACCTACTGCCATATCGGCACCGGCAACTACCACCCGCAGACGGCGCGTGTTTACACCGACCTTTCGTTGTTCACGACTGACCCGGCTATCGCCCGTGACGTTACGCGCATCATGAACTTCGTAACTGGATACGGAGAACCGGACGAATTGCAGGTGATGGCCGCGAGCCCGCATGGTATCCGCGATCGAATCATCGCGCACATTCACGAGGAGATTGAGCACGCCAAATCCGGTAGGCCCGCCGTCATCTGGATGAAGATGAACGCACTGGTTGATAGCCAGATTATCACCACACTTTACGAGGCAAGCGAGGCAGGCGTGACGATCGACCTAGTCGTGCGCGGCGTATGCTGTCTGCGCCCTGAAGTGCCGGGACTTTCAGCCAATATTCGCGTCAAGAGTATCGTCGGGCGCTTCCTGGAGCACGCGCGCATCTATTGTTTCGGGCGTGGCGAGGGGTTGCCTTCACCGAAAGCTGCCGTCTACATCAGTTCCGCAGACATGATGCCGCGCAATCTCGACCGGCGCGTCGAAGCGATGGTGCTGATAAAGAATGCCACCGTGCACGAACAAGTTCTCGACCAGATCATGGTCGCGAACTTGAAGGACAACCAGCAGAGCTGGCGGATAAAGGCAGATGGCTCTTCGGAGCGGATCGTCCCGGCAAAGGGAGAGGATGCCTTCAACGCGCACAAATATTTCCTCACCAATCCGAGTCTCTCGGGTCGAGGCCAAGCGCTGAAGGAGAATTTCCCGCCCCGCTTCAAGCTGCTCGCAAAGGACTGATCAGGGGCTTGATTTGACCAGCTTGGAGCGGTTGTTCGGCAAGCGGGGCGGTAGATCATCGGAGCTTGAGCCCCTTGGCGTCATCGACATTGGCTCGAACTCTGTTCGCCTCGTCGTCTATGAAGGCGCGGTGCGCTCTCCAGCCCCGCTGTTCAACGAGAAGGTGCTCTGCGGTCTTGGCCGCTCTATTGCCACCTCCGGAAAACTCGGCGAGGAGAGCAAGCAACGTGCGCTTGCTGCGCTCGTCCGCTTCCGTTCGATTGCGCGGATATTAGAGGTTAAGAACATTCTCGCCATGGCTACGGCCGCCGTGCGCGATGCCTCTGATGGTGCGGAATTTATCGAGCGCGCAGAGAAGGCGTGCGGGACGCGGATTGAGGTTCTCTCCGGCGAAAAGGAGGCACAGCTTGCCGCGCATGGCATCATGATGGGCTTCATCCACGCCAACGGGATCGCCGGTGACCTTGGCGGGGGGAGCTTGGAGATCATCGATCTCTCAGCAGAGAAGCTCAAGGAAGCGGTGACGCTGCCTCTTGGTGGCTTGCGGCTCATCGATGCCACCGGCACCAAGGTCGAAAAGGCCCTTCCCATTGTGGAGGAGGGCATAGCGCGTGTATCCTGGCTCTCGGGAGGAAAAGGGCGTCCTTTCTATGCGGTGGGCGGGAGCTGGCGGGCACTGGCCCGCCTGCACATGGAGCAAACGGGCTACCCACTACACGTAACCCAGAATTATGTAATTCCTACCGCAGAGGCGATTGCCTTTTGCGAGTATGTCCGCAAGTCGAAGAAGCTCAGTGGTTTGTCGGGCGCCGATGAACTCGCTAAGACGCGGCGTGAGGTGCTTCCCTATGGCGCGGTGGTTCTAGAAGAGCTGCTCATGAAAGCAGAGCCGAGCCAAGTCGTCTTTTCCGTTTTTGGTATCCGCGAGGGTTTGCTTTTCAGTCTTTTGTCCCCGCACGAGCGCCGCAAGGATCCCCTCATCAGTTACTGCGCCGAGCTGTCGAGCTTGCGCTCTCGCTCCGTTGAACACGCCTGGGAGTTGTGTAGCTGGACAGACGCGATTTTCACAGGGTCGGGCCCAAGGGAAACACCTGAAGAACGGCGCCTGCGCCATGCCGCTTGCCTTATCTCTGACATCAGTTGGCGTGCGCACCCTGACTATCGCGGCGAGCAGGGCCTCAATTTGTTGGCGTATGCCGCACTTGGCGGAATCGACCATCCTGGCCGTGTGTTTCTTGCGCTCTCCATCTTCTATCGTCATGTTGGTGCAGGGGACGGCCGTGGCAAGGATCTTTCCGAACAGCTAAAATCGGTTCTTTCCAAGCGGTTGCAAAAACGTGCGCGTATCGTCGGTGCGGCGGTGCGAACCGCGCACATGCTCTCTATCGGAATTTCGGGTGTAATAGACGAGACCCCCCTAAGCTATGAGGACGACAAGCTTGTCCTTACTATCCCCAGGTCCTACGCCGGAATGGATGGGGAGCGGCTGCATCGCCGTCTAGACGCACTCGCCCTATTATTGGGCCGCCAAGCGGAGGTCCGTATAGGTCGTTGAGAACCAAGAAATCCCAGGCCTGTCGCAGCCACAATTCCTGTTAGAATAGGCTTTCTGTCCGCAATGATTGGAACACTTTCGCAATGGCCGATGACCCCTACGTGACCCTAGGCGTTGCGAAAGGCGCCTCGGATGAGGACATCCGCAGGGCGTTTCGCAAGCTGGCCAAGGAGCTGCATCCTGACCTCAACCCGGCAAACTCAGCTGGGACCGAGGAACAGTTCAAAAAGGTTTCGTCGGCTTATGAGCTCTTGAGCGATCCTCAAAAGCGCCGAGCCTTCGATCGCGGTGAGATCGACGCCCGCGGCGACCCGCGCCGGGACGGGTTTCGCCAGTACGCCAGCGGAGCAGCACGCGGTGCTAGGGCTGGCGCCCGGGCGGGCTTCGAAGACGTCGACGTGGGTGACATCTTCTCCGATATCTTCGACGGCGCGCGTTACGGCCGCTCAGGTCAGCGCGGCGGTTTCAGCGTCAAAGGGCCCGACGTTCGCTACACGCTGGAGTTAGACTTTCTGGAAGCGGTGTTGGGCGCCAAAAAACGTGTCACGATGCCCGAAGGCGGCGTGCTCGATCTCAGCATTCCTGCCGGCGTCAGCGACGGCCAGGTTCTGCGGCTGAAGGGGAAGGGCGCGGTTGGCATCGGAACCACTGAGCGCGGCGATGCGCTGGTGGAGGTACGTGTGCGCCCACACGCCCGGTTCCAGCGCTCCGACGACGACATTCTATTAGACGTGCCGATTACCATCGATGAAGCAATCCTCGGCGCCAAGATCGAGGTGCCGACCATCGCAGGACGTGTGCAACTCACGCTTCCCAAGGGCACGAACTCCGGCCGGGTCTTCCGCTTGAAGGGTAAGGGGATCAAGTGTGCCGGGCGGCCTGAGGCCGGCGACCAGCTCGTTACCGTACGAATCGTCCTGCCCGATACGATCGACGACAGTCTTGCCTATTTCTTTTCCGAGTGGCGTCAAAAAAACCGCTACGACCCCGGGCGCAGCTAAGACTTCGAGATCTCTCTGGCTACAATCTCGCCGCTGTCGAGCGTCAGCGCAACCTCGCCGCGCTTTAAGCGCAGCGCATCCTCTCCGAACAAGCGCCGACGCCAGCCCTTGAGGGCTGGTATATCAGGCTCGGTTTCCAAAGCGATGCGTTCCAGATCGCTCGACGCTGCGATAAGTCGCGGCGCAACCTCATGGCGCGCGGCCGAAGCTTTTAGCAGCACGCGCAATAGATCGATTAGCGCGGCTGTTCCTGCTGAGAGTTGTTGGCCACGGTTTATGGGCGGCAGAGTTTTCACGTCGCGTGCTAAACCGAGCTTTACAGCTTCGATGATCTCCTTGGCACGCGCAGAGTGCGAGAAGCCGTCGCTGAGGGTCCTCAGTTCGCTCAGCTTGTCGCTGCTGGTCGGTGCTTGATTGGCGATGTCGTAAAGCGCCTCATCACGCAGAATTCGTGCGCGCGGCACGTTCTGCCCCTGCGCCAGTCGTTCCCGCCAGGCCGCAAGCTCCATCAATACCGCAAGCGACTTACGGTTTCTGATGCGTAGCTTTAGGCGTTTCCAGGCATTTTCAGGGTGGGATTCGTAAGTCGCGGGATCTGTCAGAATCCCCATCTCCTCTGTGAGCCAGGCAGATCGGCTGGAGGTCTCCAACTCCTGCTTTAGATGGTCATAGATGTCACGCAGGTGTGTGACATCTGCCAGTGCGTAAACAAGCTGCTTTTCCGATAGTGGCCGCCGGCTCCAATCGGTGAAACGCGATGATTTGTCGAGCTCGGCACCCGTCACTTTTTTCACCAGATTGACGTAGCTGATCGACTCCCCAAAACCGCAAACCATCGCCGCGATCTGCGTATCGAACACGGGATGGGGCACGAGCCCGGTTTTGGCAAAGACGATTTCGACGTCCTGGCGCGCGGCGTGAAAAACCTTCACGACGTCCTCCTTCGCCATCAGCCCCCAGAACGGGGCAAGGTCGAGGCCTTTTGCGAGCGGGTCGATTATTAAGGCTTCACCTGGCACCGCCAATTGTATGAGGCAGAGCTGAGGCCAGAAGGTCTGCTCGCGCATGAACTCGGTATCGACGGCGACAAAGTCGTTCGTCGATAGGCGCTGGCAGGCTGAGGTGAGGTCGTCTGAGGAAGTGATGATTCGCATGCGGTCGGGGATATAGCGCATCGTGGATGCGTTGTCGCGCCCTGCGGTAACTTTGTGTTCACCGATACACGCCCCAATTGTAGGCGATTCGCGACGATGACCGCAGGTGATGCGGCGGCGGGTGTTCATTTCGTGCACCGAAAAGAAACAACCGAAAGGGTTTCTTTATTTGTCGTAGCGGCAATTTATTTCTAAAAATTTTTGTAAATGACCACCGAATTTTAAATAAACTATCTTCATATCTGAATTGTTTTTCGCGCCGTCGGGGCGCCGCATTCGAATAACCGATGTCAATCAGTCATGTCGCGCTTGCGTATTCCAATCGCGCTCATCGCATCGGGGCTCGCGCTCCCGGCGATGGGTAAGGCAACGAACGTTGGCTCCGCCGAGCTATCCGTCGCGTCTATCGTCAACATAGAATGTCGGTAGCTGTCGTTAGGACAGCTCAACATTGAGATCGAGTGTTCTATCGCACGCGTGAAGGGTCTGCGTCTCAAAGCGTTTGAGGCGGCCCGTAACGCCGAGATCAACGCTTCGATCGCTCTCGTTAACGCTCGCCGTGCACTCTTGGAGACGGGGACGATTAACGTTTCGGGTGCGCGCCAGGCTCGCAACCAGGTAAACCGCCACACTCAGACCTGCGCCGCCACGGCTCTGTTGCTGGATCAAGTGCGCTTTGCCAAGTCCAGCATTGAGATCGATGAGGACGCCAGGCCGACACTTGATGAACTCGCCACGCTTGCCGAACGTTGCCCCGGCTCCCATATCGAGATCCACGGGCATACGGACGCGTCAGGTTCGAAACAGGCAAACCTGCGACTGTCGGAACGCCGCGCCTAGGTCGTTGCGGGCTACCTTGTAGCGTCGGGGATTGATATGCGCCGGCTGAAGTTAATTGCGCATGGTGCGGCTCATCCGATTTTGCCTAATACCACGCCGGAGTGTCAACGGCGGAGTAAAAACCGGCCACCGTGGCGGAGTAACATTAGGCCAGCTGATGTAGGGGCGGTTGAAGCAGGAAGGCCCCTTTAGCTAAAGGGGCCTTCTTGTTTTCGGCGGTTGGTGTGGTGCTGTCAGGT
>JAAERO010000502.1 GCA_024230315.1 Hyphomicrobium sp. | reverse complement strand
GCATCGCAACCGCGCCTGACGCCGCGCCGCCGGCACCCACAAAGCCAAAGGCGCCATTGTTCGAGGTGCCCTATAGATTGAAGAGCGTCGGTCGGCTCGCCTGTGCAGCCGACGGCCGGGCCGGGGCCACATGTTTCTCCCGCAGGGCGCCAATTGCGGTCACGGGCGGGCGTCTGATCCGTTTTGAAGCACAAAGGCACCCGAAATGAACCAGCGCCGGAGCCGTCTGCTGCTGGGACTAGCGATATGTGCGAAGACTGTCCATTCTATAACAAAGAGGTTGGCTGGAGGCACCACACGCCTCGCAAAACGTATTGGACAAGGACCAACGATGCGTCCCAGGTATGTGCTCCTGACTCTGGTTCTCGCAGCCGCGGTTGTCATCGTAGCCTTGGGCCCGCTTTCGGGCAAAAGCGTCCAAGAAGGCATAAGTGGCTTGGGCGATAATGCGAGGTCGGCGATCGCTACCTTGTTCAATTTTGGCCCTAGCGCGTCGAAATCAAATGGCCCAACTCCGCCACCGGCTCCTGAGTTGACGATCAGCCAACCGATCGCGCGCGACGTCATTGAATGGGACGAGTACTTAGGACGCTTCGACGCCGTTGAAGAAGTCGAGATGCAGGCCCGTGTCAGTGGGCATCTGACCAATGTGAACTTCACTGACGGTCAGATCGTGAATGCGGGCGAGCTTCTCTTCACGATCGATCCACGTCCGTTCGAGCGCGCGCTTGAGCAAGCCAAGGCACAGCTAGATCAAACCAAGGTCCAAGTTTCCAATGCCGCGCTCGACGTGAACCGCGGGCGGCCGCTGCTAAAGCGCGAGACCATCTCCAGAAAGACGTTCGATGATCGCGAGAACCTGGTACGCGAGGCGGAGGCTGCAGTAAAAGTCGCGGAAGCGCGGGTTAATACAGCAGAGCTCGAATTGAGCTTCACTCGTGTCTTGGCGCCAATCTCAGGACGCATTGGCCGCGCCCTCGTAACCCCTGGAAACTTCATCAGCGGCGGCGGGACCGATAGCGGCAGCACCATCCTGGCAACCATCGTCACGCAAGGTCCCATATATATCTACTTCGACGTCAGCGAGAACAACGCCCTCAAATATCAACGGTTAGCAGGAGCAAGCAGCAACGACGGTTCAGGTCTGGTAGGCGCGGCTGTGGGTGTCGGTTTGCCCGACGAGGAGGGCTTTCCGCACGACGGTAAGCTCGACTTTCTCGACAACCGCCTTGACGTCGACACTGGCACACTCAGAGCACGCGCGGTGGTGCCAAACGCAACTGGGCTCCTCTCGCCTGGCATGTTTGCACGTGTGCGCCTGCAAGGCTCGCCGGAGTATGAGGCAGTACTTTTGCCTGATGAAGCAATCGGAACCGACCAGACGAGCCGGTATGTTTGGGTCGTCGGCGCAGATGACGTTCCTGTACGCAAGACCGTGAAGCTCGGCCCTATAATCGATGGGTTGCGCGTGGTACGCGAAGGCGTGGAACCAGACGATTGGGTCGCAATCAAGGGACAGCAGCGCATTCGTCCCCATATGAAGATCGTGCCTAAGAAGACACCGCTGCAAGTGTCGCAAGCTACCGGCAAGGGCAAGGCCGACTCGGCAAAGAAGCCCTAGACCGATCGCGAGGGGGCAGCAATGCGCTTCAGCCACTTCTTCATCGTTCGCCCGATCTTCGCAACGGTACTTTCGCTCCTCATTGTGATCGTCGGGCTGATTTCCTATTTCGCATTGCCCGTCGCCCAGTTCCCCGGAATTGTGCCACCGACGATCTCCGTCAGTGCGACATACCCCGGAGCAAGCGCAACCACAGTCGCTGACACGGTCGCGTCCGTCATTGAGCAGCAAGTGAACGGTGTCGAGGGCATGATCTACATGTACTCGCAGTCCACAGACTCCGGAAACATGTCGCTGCGCGTCACTTTCGAAATCGGCACGGACATCGACAAGGCTCAGGTGCTCGTGCAGAACCGCGTCGCTGAAGCCTTGCCACGCCTGCCAGAAGAGGTTCGCCGCACCGGCGTTTCAGTCAACAAACGAGCACCCGATCTATTGCTCGTCATCCACCTGGTCTCTCCAGACAGTACATACGATCAAGTCTACATCTCCAATTACATCATCTTGAACGTCGTCGACGAACTGGCACGCATTCCCGGCGTCGGCGACGTGACACTCTTCGGCGAACGCGAATATTCGATGCGGATATGGCTCGATCCCGAACGTATAGCCTTGCGCGGCATGACAGCCGAAGAGGTGCTCGCCGCGCTACGCGCACAGAATTTGCAAGTCGCCGGTGGCGCGCTCGGGCAGCCGCCACAACCCGACATGGGCGCATTTCAACTTTCCCTCCAGCTCAAGGGCCGGCTTCTGGAAGCCGACGAGTTCGAAGACATAATCCTCAAGACGGGCGATGACGGACGTGTCGTGCGGGTAAAGGACGTCGGCCGCGTTGAGCTTGGGGCCCTTAACTACACGACTTACGGCTATCTGGATAAATTTCCCGCAACCGTCATGCTTGTGTCGCAGCAGCCCGGCTCCAACGCGATTGCAACTGCAAACACCGTTGAGGCTGAGATGGAGCGCCTCTCGCAACGCTTCCCCGAGGGTCTCGAATACCGCATCATCTATAATCCGACCGAGTTCATCGAGGTCACAATCGACGCGCTCAGATTGACGATCTTGGAGGCCATTGCCCTCGTCGTCATTGTCGTGCTCCTGTTCCTGCAAACGTGGCGGACAACCATCATTCCCCTTTTAGCGATTCCGGTTTCGCTGATCGGCACCTTCGTCGTCATGCAGGAGTTGGGATTCTCAGTAAATATGCTGACGCTATTCGGGCTCGTGCTTTCCGTCGGCATCGTCGTCGACGATGCAATCGTCGTTGTGGAAAACGTGGAACGCAAGCTCCGCGATGGCCTTTTGCCGTTACAAGCAGCGCGCGTCACCATGGACGAGGTCGGCACCGCCCTCATTGCAATGGCGCTGGTTCTCGTTGCTGTCTTCGTGCCCACCGCCTTCATTGGCGGCATCACCGGAGAGTTTTACCGGCAGTTTGCTGTCACAGTTGCGAGTGCGACGGTGATCTCGGCGTTAAATTCGCTCACGCTAAGCCCCGCCCTGTGCGCCATGTGGCTGAAGCCGCACGAAAAGCCTGCCAAGAAACGCGTGCTGTCGCGACCCCTGCAAGCCTTTTTCAGCCTCTTTAATCGTGGTTTTGATGCGCTTTCAGCCCGCTATGTTTGGCTTGTGCAGCATGCAACTCACGCTACCGGCTTAATGCTTGGCATCTACGTTGTGCTCATTTCCCTTGCCGGATGGTTTGTCGTCCGCACCCCAGCAGGTTTCATCCCGAAGATGGATCGCGGCTATCTCATCGTCTCTCTGCAGCTACCGCCTGGCGCATCTTTAGAGCGCACAGACAAGGTCGTACGACACGCCAATGACTTGATCCTTTCTACACCCGGTGTTGCCCACACTTCTGGTTATTCAGGTCGCTCCGGCGCCACCTTTTCCAATGCCACGAATGGCGGCGCCATCTTCGTCATATTGAACGGCGCAACCGAGCGGCAGAAGAAAGGACTTTCGGTTGAGAAGGTCGCTGACATGGTCAGAAGGAAATTGGGTGGCATAGAAGAAGCGAGCACCTTCGTATTCACCCCTCCTCCCGTGCGCGGCATGGGCGGCCAGACGGGCTTCTCCATGCGCCTGCAGAACAGGGCCAACTTGAGCCCCACCGAATTCGATGCGGTCGCCAAGAACTTCATCCAAGCGGCCAATGCGACGCCGGGCATCAAGAACGTTTTCACAACATTCTCCACAACGACCCCGCAGCTCTATGTCGACGTTGATCGCGACAAGGCGCAGATGCTCAAAGTTCCGCTAGAGTCCATTTTCGAAGCATTGCGCATTTATCTTGGGTCAGCCTACGTCAACGACTTCAATATGTTTGGGCGCACCTACCGCGTTACGGCACAGGCTGATGCTGCGTTCCGCGTCGATCCCGACAACGTGGGGCGCATTCGCGTGCGCAACGAATCGGGCCAGATGGTGCCGCTCAGCAATCTCGTTACGTTCCGTACCATTGCTGGGCCCGATCGCGTGCCGCGCTACAACCTCTTTCCAACGATCGAGGTGAATGGCGCCGCCGAACCGGGCATCAGCTCCGGCCAGGCGCTGCAAATCATTGCCGAATTGGCAGAACGCGAATTGCCTGACGGCATTACTTACGAGTGGACGGACTTGTCGTATCAAGAAAAGAAGGCCGGCAGCACCGGCTATTACATCTTCGTCCTCTCCGTAGTGTTCGCATTCCTCGCTCTCGCTGCGCAATTTGAGAGCTGGTCGCTACCGCTGGCGATCCTGCTGATCGTGCCAATGTGCCTGTTGAGCGCCCTGTTCGGCGTGTCACTGCATGGCCAGGACATCAACATTCTCACCCAAATCGGCTTCATTGTTTTGATTGGCTTGGCAGCCAAGAACGCCATTCTCGTCGTCGAGTTTGCCCGCCAGCTCGAAGAACAAGGATTGGACTGCGTATCGGCCGCCATCGAAGCCGCCAAGCTGAGGCTAAGGCCCATCCTGATGACGTCGCTCGCGTTCACATTCGGTGTGGTGCCGCTCTACATCGCGACCGGCGCTGGAGCGGAGATGCGCATTGCCCTCGGCACAAGTGTGTTCTGGGGCATGATCGGCGTCACGCTCTTCGGCCTAATCTTTACGCCGGTCTTCTATGTGGTTATTCGAACCCTGACCACACGCAAAAAAGCGGCGGTGTCCCCAACAACCAAAGAACCGGCAGCATCCCCAGCCGAGTGATCCCACAGACACGTTGAAACAGCGTATGCATCCGGTGAAGACCGCAGGGAATGAGGGTCGCGATCAGGCGGCTATGGCCTGAGCCTCCTTCCAGTTCCAGGGCAGCAGGTCATCGAGTTGCTTTGCCGGGTGGTCGTTGATGCGGGCGAGGACGTCTGCGAT
>JAAERO010000501.1 GCA_024230315.1 Hyphomicrobium sp. | reverse complement strand
ACGCCCCAATTGTGTCCAAGGCGTTGCAAGACGGCCTGAGGGCAACGCAAAGGCCGCCGCGAAGGCGGCAGACCAGCATCGCAACCGCGCCTGACGCCGCGCCGCCGGCACCCACAAAGCCAAAAGCGCCATTGTTCGAGGCGCCCTTAAGTTGCTTCATCCGATCGCCCAACGTGCCCGAGGCAAGATACGCGGTGAGCCGGCATCGCGGTGTCACCTTGTCTTCGAACGCGATCAAGCACGCTACAAGGCGGTCACCACCTGGCCGAACCTTTGAGCAAAACGTCTTTAGATCGCCAGCGCAATCGACAGCTAGGGCTCTTGACTGAGCCTGGGCGGTCGCCGGTAGCCACAGAGCGGCTGCCAGCGCGGCTGCAAACGCAAGACGAGAAAAGCCGTCAGTTTTGGAATTCATGTTCAGGGCACCTCGCAGCAGAAACAGACAAGCGGCTTCCTGACATTATGACCGGTACGGCGCAAGCAATAACTAGTGCACTTGTCTCGCACTCGTCAGCGCAAATATTGGCTTGTCCCCGATCTCGTGTGCAGAAGCGGACATGGTGCGGGAGGGTCAAGCTCCGGCTCGAACGATAACACTATCGGAGGAAACAGAGTTTCGTCTGGATGAACTAATTTGCCTCCAACAACCAGCCCGATTTCGAAATTTGCAGCACAGCTTTTCCGCGAACCGCTCAACATCTAAATCTTGCCCAAGTTGCAAAGTCCTTGGTTCATTGGCGATCGGCTACCTGTGATGCAGCACGCTGCATCTGTCGCAGCCAGCCTAGAAACAACGATGAAATTGCAGCAGACGAACTGGCATCTCTTTGCACCACAGACCGGGACGTCCAAGGTATCGGAGGGGGTTAGGCGATGTCAGCTTTCGCAACTTGCTTAAAGCGGTCGCTGTGTATTCCAGCTTCCGTTTTCCTAGTGATCATGTTCATCGCGGAAGCGGGCGCCCAAGAGGCAGAGGCTTCGTTGGACCTCAGTCTGCCGGGCGACACAAACACTCTGGACATGGAATTGGACGACACGGAACCGGCCGAATTCAAGTCCCGTACCGTTGGCCGCAAGAAGCGTTGGCAACTTGATCGCGGCCATATCGATAGCGAGGCCGTGACGCCTGAATTGAAAGAATCTGAGAGTGATACAAGCTTCTCAGGATTTCGTCTCAGGCGCCCGCGAAGATGATCGGGAACAAGCATCCGCTTTACTCGTAGTAACCAGATATGCCGACGAGTACGTGCGACGTCCGCTAAGTAGCAATGCTGACATTGCAGCCCTTACCGCATCAGGTGTCTGGGGCGGTGCTTGTGATCCAGGCCGTTGCAGCAAGGATCGAGAGCGCCACGGCAATCTCCAATCGTATGGAGCCGCGCAGCCTTGCGGCTCCCGACTGGGGATCGCGCCTTAGAAGCGGTGTAAGGCACAACTTGTTCCAGGCCGCGATCGACAGAAGGCTGGCGACAAGAAGCAACTTCACCAAGAATCGCTGCTTATAGTTACTGTCGACGTTCAGTTGGACGCCTGTGATAATGAGGAGCAGTCTCACGCCAGTTCCCAATAGTGCCGCAACGACCCAAGCGGCCCGGGCACCGAACGCTTCGACCGCGGCTGAGAGAGTTTTTGGCACAGCGCACCGGGTCAAAGCCATGAGCGGATATAGCGCGCCGAGCCACCAGTGCACTGCCGCGAGATGAATGAAGAGGAGAGCGCCCAGAGCGATCCGCGCGTCATCACTGCTTACGGTATGGCCTTCCAGCAGAAAAAACCCGATCAGGACCAGGGCGGCCGCGAGAGCCACAACAGTCGATCTCCGTGCGACCATCACCACCATTAAGGCCGCAATTAATCGTACTGCTGCCGCCTGACCGATCGGTGTTTGCAAGCCCATCCAGCGCAATCCGGGCCCGAATGCGAGCGACCAGTCGCCCCCGGATATTGCGAGCTGGAAGACGATGTAGCGCACGGGCTCAACTGTCAACGGCGGAGTAAAAACCGGCCACCGTGGCGGAGTAACATTAGGCCAGCTGATGTAGGGGCGGTTGAAGCAGGAAGGCCCCTTTAGCTAAAGGGGCCTTCTTGTTTTCGGCGGTTGGTGTGGTGCTGTCAGGT
>JAAERO010000500.1 GCA_024230315.1 Hyphomicrobium sp. | reverse complement strand
CTCCATAGGCAACATCCCACCGGCAGAAGCCGAGGCCCACTATTATGCTTGCTTGGAGGACCAAGACATCGCAGCATGACTCAAATGAAATAGCCTCCGGGAAACCCGGGGCGGTTCAGGTGCGCAAAGCCTCTTAACGCACCCTTATACGAGTTGATTGACGTGGGTCTTGGCTGGTGTGCTCCTCTTAACGCGATCCCATCATGGGCTTGAGCCGTGAGGTGATCTGCGGGTTGCTCTTGCCTAAGGGGTTTGTTTTTTCTGTGGTCAAGGTGGCACACCGTCCAAAAAAGAATTGACACGACACCTCAGCGACCATAGCGAGTTCGCACTCGTGCTTGGCCCGTCTTAACGCCTGCAAACACAACTCAAACATGCCACTGGGGTGACGAACGCCGAGGCTCACACTGTCCTTCGTGTCAGCAACGGTCAGTCATGCGTATTTATGCGTTGAGTTGATCGTGTCAGAGGCGCAGAGTTAAAGTGCGGCAGCAAAAATCTGAGGCGTGTCTTCGCTCAGGCGATTGAGCGTGTTTTGCTCTTGCTGTGGTGCGCGACCTTGGTGTTGGCGCAGAAACCTGCAAAAGGAGGACCTCTTTATGAAACCGAAGCTTGAAAAGACCAGCCATCTCATCCGTCTTGGCAGCGTGTCTAAGGAGACCAAGGGGATCTGGGGCAAGGAAGCCGACTGGTTGGGTGCAGAATGTTTCGCGTGCTGGGAGGCGGCAGACCCAGCGTAGCCGCACTGGCAGAGCGATATAATTCGCGCCAGGAAAATTTAAACGGGGCCTCTGCTATATGAAACAGAACCTTAAGAAGGCCAGCCGTCTCATCCGCCTTGGCAGCGTGTCTAAGGGGACGAAAGGGTTTGGCGGCGTGATGTCAGAGGGGTTTCTGTTCGAGCTGCCGTAAGATGCGACCGGCACGAATGAGGCTAGACTTGTTTGCTTGGCCTGCCCCATGAAGCGGTACCAGTCTCTAAGTTAGAATCCGGCGCGCATTTGCCAGCTTCTGAACTGGCTGAAGCGGAGCGTAAGCCAGCATAGAGGCTGGCGCTTAAGCGTTGCGGTGACGGTGCAGGGTTTGCTCTTGTCGCGAGTGCAGGCGGTTGTCAGCAATGTGGGCAACGAGCTTGTTGATTGTTGAGACCTGAACTGAGAAGGAGTTGACCCGATGACTTTGCCACGTTTACTCATGGTAGCCCTAGTGGGGCTCTCGGCTTTAGTGGGGGCGGCGGTTGTTTCGGAGCCAGCAAAGGCGTGCTGGCCTCAGATTATTTGTGATCCTTGTAGCTGGTATCCATTGTGCGTCCCGCCCCAGGACTGATCTGTAGAGCTTAGGATTTGATCTGACAGTCGGTTTGGCTTTGTCGCCTGACGTCTTTGCCGCAGGCGGTCGATGGTGCGGGCTTTCGTTTGTGTCCGTTGACCAGCGCTATCCATTTGGGCCCCGGACATCCTCAAATCTCGCTGTAGCGGCTTGTCAGGGGCTCGTCTGAGTCAAATCGCGCGCGGGATGCGATAAGCCATGTAGCGTTTGGTGCCGCACCTCTTGGTCGTCTTCTCAGCGACGATCTTGCCTAGCTCCCTGCCAATCACGCACCAGCCTTTGGGCTCCCAGTGCTTGCGCGCGCACAGCTCACCATAGAAGCGCTGTAGATCGAAAACCGGGATCAACCGCCCAATGGCGTCGCCGGAGTATTCCTGTATCTCGTGCAATAACACTTCGGCCTGCCGTTGAGCCTCGGGTTCGTCGTCAGGATAGAGCCGGAAGATGGGGAGAGACTTGCAGCGTGGCTTACGCCTCGTCTTGGGGTGGGAATTGGGAACAAGGGTCGGACGCCGAACCGGCTCCGTGGTCTTTCGTTTGAATGCTGCGAGCAATTCGTCCCCCTGTGATGTCTCTATACATAGAGCACGGTAGGGGATTGGCAACTGTCAACGGCGGAGTAAAAACCGGCCACCGTGGCGGAGTAACATTAGGCCAGCTGATGTAGGGGCGGTTGAAGCAGGAAGGCCCCTTTAGCTAAAGGGGCCTTCTTGTTTTCGGCGGTTGGTGTGGTGCTGTCAGGT
>JAAERO010000499.1 GCA_024230315.1 Hyphomicrobium sp. | reverse complement strand
TAACACCAAACGGCCAGACTTGACGCTCGCCAGCCACAGTGGCGGCAAGTGAGGGTCTGATTACCGCAGTTCCTGCTTCGAGGAACGGAAATTGGCGCACTCCATCATCGATGCAGTGTCATCCGGGGAATGTCGGGTTAATTCCGTCTATTCCCGGTATCCTGTTTTCGTCGCCCGAAGTCATGCCCGGGGCCCCGCCGCCACCCCCCACGAGCGCAGAATTGATCGCGGCGCTGGCCAGCTTGGTGCTCGGAATATTTACTGCGATGGGGATGACCACATTGGCCCTGCGCGCGCACGACGATATCGTGAACGTAACGATCGTTGACCTCTGGAATCCTCAACCATTCTGGCACTATCTGGGCGCGCAGTTTCTTGCCGCGATCATCATATTCGTTGGTTTGCTATTGCTCATTGTGCCGGGGTTCATCGCCGCATTGGGACTGCTCTTCGTGCCGTACGCCGTCATCGACCGCGCGGCCGGCCCGATCAACGCCTTGAAAGAGAGCTGGCTCATAACGAACGGCAACAAGTGGCAGTTGTTCCTGTTCGGCCTCGTGTTGATTGGCCTCAACCTGCTGGGTTTGTTGGCGCTCGTGGTCGGTCTTCTCGTCACGGCTCCAATCACCTGGCTCGCAGTGACGCACGCCTATCGGATACTTGCATCCCAAGCCGGGGATTAGACCTCGGATCAGCTACGTCGCGAATGCGGAAACGACCGATCGTCGGAGTGCGTCGGTCGTCCATTTGCAATGCCTCATCCTTCTCGCGCCCTCCACGCTTGCGCGATGGCCGGTGCTGCGCAGGCCATTTGACCCGGCAGTCCTCGGACTGCGCCCACAGCACTTCGAGGCATAGCTAGCCAATCTCAAGTCACGCGCAATACAAAACGTCAGGCTGCTGAATAGTTCGTCAGCCTCGTTTTTCTTCCGCACGCGAAACGCTCATACTAATTTTTTGCGTCAACAACGTATCGTTGGGGGGGGGAAGTTGACCATGCGAGTTTGCGCTTGGCTGTTTGCCGCGTTCGTCGCCTTCGCGCTGCCCGGATGCCAGATAAACCCTGCGCCCTCTGAAGAGATCGCGTTGCAAGACGACAAGTTCCGCCCCTTCGTCGAATATGCGACGGTGACGATACGCTTATCCTCTTACCCGAATTACATCCTCCTCAAGCTCATTGCCCGTATCGACCGCAAGACAGGAAAAACGTTGACACTCGTCAGCGTAACGTTCGCATGCTCGGCACGGCACATGAGAAAATACGAAAGCGCACGCAATGCTCGCGCCGAAGTCTTGCGCTTTTACAAGCCTACGCGTCATCGATCGTGTGAGAAGCGTGCGTGTGTAGTGAATGAGACATTGATGATCGAAATTCCTGAGACCGAGCTGCGTCAAGCGTCACCGGACGGCTATAAACTCAAGGTCTTCGCTCGCGACGGCAGTGATATGTTGATCGCCATTCCACGGGGCGCGATCGAGCGGCTGCTTGCCAAGCTCGACAAGCAGCCAGGACCAAAAACGTAACTGGCCAAGGTCAACAAATTAGGTCGGCCAGTGAGCGCACAACACGTCGCCAACACGGAGATGACCTGTGCAGACTGGGTCGCCGTCGCGCCTCTTAGCTCTTGGCTTCATCGCCGGCTTTGCCGCGACGCTCATCTTCCACCAAAGCGTCTGGTATCTTCTCATTCAGGCAGGCATCATCCCCGCTGGCCAAACTGCCTGGCCTTTGGACCCCACCGCACCGCTCGGCGTGCCAAACATCATATCGAAAGCGTTCTGGGGCGGTCTTTGGGGCGCGGCGCTCAATCTCGCATTAGGTCACTTGGGCGGGCCAGCCTATTGGCTCGCGTGGATTGCCGTCGGCGCGTTCGCGCTAACGCTCGTTGCCTTTTTCGCGGTTCCGCATCTTAAGGCGCAGCCCATCCCAGTGTTCTGGCCGCCCTTCGCCATCGGCTGCCTCCTCAATGGCGCATGGGGTTTCGGCACGGCATTATTCTTGAGAGCGATGGGAGTTGGTCGCGAGTGACACTTAGAAAGCGCCACTTGCCTTGCTTGCCCTAGGTAGAGAATCGTCAGGCTATGCGTGCCCGCGCACGGCGACCTTCACCGTTTGCGCAGCACCTGAGGTGGCGCCGGCCTGGTCGGCCACCACGACGTCGAAGCTTGCGTCCGGTGTATCGGTCCCGTCATGCAGGAATAGGACACTGCCGCGTTCCAGATCGGCCTGCGTGAACGTCTCGACTGCACACTCCGGCTCATTGGTCAGCGTCACGCGCCCATTGCGCGCGCCCGAAACCGCGAAGGTGAGGTCGTGCGCTTTGTCGTCATGGTCGAGCGCGTTGAGATCCTGAAGTGTAATACGCACGGACCGACCCTTAGCGACAGCGAGGTCGAGATCGCCGCCGATCGTAGGTGGAATGTTGCGCAAGTCAGCCGTCAGGTCTCCGCCAAACTCCATAGCAAGGCGCCCGTACTGGACGTTCCCGGAAACAGAGCCCGTGCTGCGCACGCTCATAAGCTGCCGTACGGAGATTTCGCCCTGCAGCGTGCCGTAGATCTCAGCACTTTGGACGTTTATCGTCCCGTAGCAGCGCCCGCCCGGTCGAACGATGAGATTGTCGCCGACGATAGTGCCTTCGACGTATCCGCAAATCTCGATGCGGCCGCCGTTAGTGATCTCACCCTTAAGTATAGTGTCCTCATTGATGAGGAGTACGCGGTTACTATCGTCCACTGGATTTCCCCGTTTAGAAGCGGATGGAGCGGTTAAGATGGGCGAGGAATAAGCCGCCTTCTGGGCAACGGGGTGGACATAGCCGCGCTAAAGATAGTTAACTGCGGCCGCCCATCTCGGGTGCCGGCCGGGCATCCCACCTGCCTGGCAAGCAAATCGCCGCTCACCGAACACACCCTTGTAGCAATCATCATCGCCACGCCCCTGGCACCTTGCCAGGAGCCGCCGGCAGGGTGCAGCTTGCGGTCGATTTCGCTGATGGACGACTTTCGCGCGTTGCCTTTGAGGAGGTTCAGATGACTGGCTTGGTGAAATTTTGTGCAGTGGCGATCGCGGCCACCGGGTTCGCCGCCCTCACTTCAGGGACTCTTCGGGCCGAAGAGTGCAAAACATTTGGTTCGGTTGGCAGCGGCCTAAGCAAAAGCGTTGCAACACTCATGGCAAAGCAAGGCGCCATCAACATCTCCGGAGCTCGAGGCTTCAAGCCTCAAGGCGAGGCTAAGTTGATTTCCTGCGAAGCCGCTGGGATCTTTGGGGCCGAGCGCAAGGCTAGCGTGCGCGGGTGCAAGAGGCGCAACTAAAAGGACTCCGCGCCGGGTGCATTTGGCAACGCCGGTGGTGCCTCCGCTGCCGCGCTCGACAAGCATTTGAAGGCAAAAAGCATCGCGGCCGCCGCCTCAATCGATGCTGCGGCGGGAGAATTTCGTTACTTTGCGATACAATTTTCACAACGCCGACCGCGGGCGGGCGTGCCGCATAACCCATTGAATATCGGGCCCAAGACCGACCTCGCCTTCTCGAAAATGGCTGTTCTGTCCAGTTTAAAATTATAATATCCACAAGAACGCCCTTGAATGTGCCTGAGCCGCCACATAGTGTGGGCGGACAGGTAGTGTGCGTCGAGTATCTGCCGTGCTTCATGAAATTGAACTGCGTACTGCAAAAACGGCCTCCAAGACCTCCGGGGCGTCAGAGGCTCCACCTCTGGATGCCGCAGAGGCTGGGCGGGACGTACGCACCCTTTCGGCCGGTGACTTTCTCTTCCAAGAAGGCGATCCGCGCACGCACGCCTTCCGCATCGAAAGCGGAGGCATTTGCATTTACAAGACATTGCCTGACGGCGGCCGGGATGTGCTCGAGTTCGCTTTTTCAGGCGATCTCGTCGGGCTTGGCTATCACGACAACCACGTGGCCACCGCGCAAGCTACAATGCAAACGAGCGTAAGCTGCCTTCCAAGCACCGCGCAGGAGCCTGTCACCAAGAAGAGCCGGCCGGCGAAGACAGGGGGGGTCAGTACGGCGCTTGAGCGCGAGGCCGCTTTGATACACGAAGCGGTCGTCTCTGCATGCAAAAACCCGGCCCATTGAGCGTGTTGCCGCGCTGTTCGTCACGCTTTCCCATTTCAATAGCTATGAAGGCCGCGTGCCGGACATCATTACCGACTCGCTGAAATGTGGCGTCGTGGCCGGGTATCTGAATATGAGCCTCGATTTGCTCACGGCCCAGCTCACCGAGCTGGAGGCCCAAGGCCTTATCGAGTCCGCCGCCAACGGTTTGTGCCTGAAAGACCTGCCGGCGCTGGAGAAACTCGCCGACGGCATGGCCTAAAACCGCGATTTGCGGCACGTCCGCCTTTCCAGATCCAAGCAAGCTCTTGCCCTTCGCACGCGCAGGCGGCAGGTTTGTCGGCATTCACGACCCAATGACTGTTGGACCGGCCCGAATTGCCATGCACGACCTTAAGCGTTTGAAGCTCGGCCTCGTCGGCACAGCCTCGATGCAGGTCGGCGACGAGCATACGGCAGCAAGTTTGGGAAGCGGCCGCGCGCCCGTGCTCGCAAGCCCCATGATGATCGCGCTGATGGAGGCGGCGGCTGTCGCCTGCGTGGAGCGCTACTTACCCGAAGGGCTGGAAAGCTTAGGTATTCGTGTCGAGGTCGAACACTTGGCTGTGCTACGCCGCCGGGGTTCACGGTCACGGCCACCGCGGAGCTCTTGGAGGTCAGCGGCCGTAAGCTCATTTTCCGAGTCGAGGCGCGTGACGCCCGCGAAATCGTGGGCAAGGGCACGCATACCCGCGCCGTTGTTGACGCAAACAGTTTCCGGAGCAAGACCGAAGCGAAATTGCCGCTCCATTAGATTCGGCCACTCCGCGGCAGGACACACGAGTCATCAAAATTGCCCGAGATTTGGCCATCGCGCTTGCGCCTTAGGGGCAAAACTCCGCACAATCCGTTAAGAATCAAGGGACAGGCCGGATCAAGGCAATCTCGGAGATGAACAATGCGTGCAATACTGGCAACAGCTCTGATCGGCGCCGTCATCTTCGGCGCCCCACATGCTCTTAACGCCGCTCCCAAGGCGAAGAACCCAGAACCGCAGCAGACAGGAATGGGCCCGGCCGCGCCGGCGGTTGCGACGCAATCCTGTCCGGGCAGCGATGACGCGCTTGGCGTGACGCGCGTGGTGGAAATCGACACCACGGGCGGACCCGGATTTGGCTTTCAGCACTACAAGGCATATGACTTTCTCAATCCGAAGGAGGTCGTGCTCACCTTCGACGATGGTCCACTCCCCACACACACCAGAACCATCTTGGCCGCGCTTGCCGCCGAGTGCGTGAAGGCCACGTTTTTCACGGTAGGCAAGCTCGCAGCCGGGTATCCCGAAGTGCTACGCCAAGTCGTCAAGGGCGGTCACACAGTTGGTATGCATACGGTGACGCATCCCAACCTTGCAAAGATGCCCTTCGAGAAGGCAAAAGCCGAGATCGAGAAATCAGTCAGCATCGCTAGCCGCGCTGCCGGCGTTCCCGTGGCGCCCTTCTTCCGCTTTCCGTTCCTGAAGGATTCGCCTGAGCTGCTGAAGTATCTCGGCAGCCGCAACATTGCTGTATTCTCGACCGATTTGGATAGCTTCGATTTCAAACGCCGAAGCCCCAAGAGGCTCATCAAGAACATCATGTCGAACCTCGGCAGGAAGGACAAAGGCATCCTTCTTATGCACGACATCCAGCCCAATACGGCCAAAGCGCTGCCCCAACTCTTGAAAGAGCTCAAGGCCAAGGGCTACAAAATTGTTCACCTGACGCCCAAGGCGCCTGTCGTTACACTCGTCGAATATGACAAGCTTATCGAGAAGGACGTCAAGGGCTTGGCGGCCGGCAACCAGCGTCCGCTCTCCAGCGTCGTGCGCACGATCAGCGGCGACCAATGAGGCACTGCGGCGCAGCCGCACCGCCTCGGCCCGTAGTGTGGCAAACTCGCAAGAGTTTGCAGCATGCAACTGGTCGAAATCGTTCCAATGTCGAAAACCTATCGGTTAGCACTCCTCGCAGCACTTTCTGGGCTTGGGCTTTCCATCAATAGCGCCGCGTTGGGGCACCGTGCACAGACGATGACTTCGCGGCGGCGATCGATTCTTCGGGCGCGGCCTTGAGATCCTTCAACGCCGGAACATTGCCCACACTCAAGGACAAGCTGCGCCAGCTCAAAGACAAGAACGGCTGGGCCGACGCGGCCTACGAGGAGAAAGTGCTGCAAAGCGTGCGCGATAAGCGCACTGATGAGTACGATGCGAAGGCCAAGGATCTGATCGTCAAGATCGATACGCTTGGAAGTCCACCTTCAGAACAGATCCCCGATTGCTCAAAGCTTGCGGAGCTTAATGCTGCGGCTCTGGAGTTGCTCGCGGTCATGAAGGCCAAGTCGGCCTACACGCTGTCCAAGCTCGATGCTGCAATCGCCGAACATGACAAGCCGATAGTGCCGGCATCCAAGACGGCGGAGACGCCATCGGCAACAAAACAACCGAACGAAAATTCTGCCAAGCCTGGCGTCGCGACGGCAACTCCACCGCCGCCTCGCGCCACGGCGGCTCCGGCAAAAGTTCCAGCAAGACGCCAATCGGAATCGTGGAGCACGAAAACGAAGCCGCGGTCTAGCACTGATGTCTACACAGCCTGGGCTCCAGTGCCGCCGTCTCTTTCCGAAACCACCGGGAAAGCCACGCAAGGCTACTCCATCGATGAGGTCCGCGAGATCACAGTATGCATCCGGTGAAGACCGCAGGGAATGAGGGTCGCGATCAGGCGGCTATGGCCTGAGCCTCCTTCCAGTTCCAGGGCAGCAGGTCATCGAGTTGCTTTGCCGGGTGGTCGTTGATGCGGGCGAGGACGTCTGCGAT
>JAAERO010000498.1 GCA_024230315.1 Hyphomicrobium sp. | reverse complement strand
CACTGTGGGTTTCAGCGTTTTCCTGGAACTTGCCGTCATAACTGATAAAGCCAGCAAGGTTCTGCGCGTCGTTGACAATATCGAGCTGTGCCCCGACACGCAGCACGTTCTCTCCGACATCCGCCGCTTCAGCATAAATGGGCGTGCCGAGGAGCTGGACGGTGAGCGGAACCGACGTGTCGCCTCCAAGGCGGCCATAGGACACATCTACTAACGGCGCAATAGAGAGCCCTTGGGAACCTCTGAACAACTGCGAATTCGGAGCCTGCGGAAGACGTTTTTGCATTGAAATCAAGGTTCTCTTGGAGATCATCTCGGGTTAACGGGAGTTGATCAGAGGTTCCCTAAGTTGATTGCGGCCAGGCCCCATTGGTTGTCGAATTCCTGTGACGCGGCGGCACCTGGCAGAATGCATAAGGCCGCGGAAATGGAAGCTGCAAACATACGCGAACGCAACGCACACAACATATTACCCCTCCGACAGCGTTTGTGGGCCAACGTCGTAACAAGTATCCTAGGCATCGAAACTTTCCCACTAAGAGACCTCGTCAATACGTCCATAAATGCTCGCGCCTGACACACTCCACATCGCGCATAACCACGCATACTTGGGCGATGACCTCAGACGCGT
>JAAERO010000497.1 GCA_024230315.1 Hyphomicrobium sp. | reverse complement strand
TATGTTCCAGCATTCTTGCGTCCGTACCGTCCGCAATGTCATGTCGCCAGGTTCATATCGGCAAGTCATCGTGGAGTATTGATGTAGATTGTTGATGATGCAGACGCCGCGAACAACAGCGGATAAGCAGGGACACACAAGACGCAGCCCGCACGCCTTGGCCGAAGTGCGCGCTCTTTTTCTGTGACGCTCAAAGCACACGTTCCGTAAAAGAACACTCAGACCTGAGAGTCGCGTAACGGCGCGCGCATGGCAGACGCCCCCCCCGATAAAAACGAATAAAACAGACCGCTTCCTTCTGAACCCAGAAGACGCCTTCACCTTGATTGCTCCATCTGTTCTTTAGGGAACCTCTGAACAACTGCGAATTCGGAGCCTGCGGAAGACGTTTTTGCATTGAAATCAAGGTTCTCTTGGAGATCATCTCGGGTTAACGGGAGTTGATCAGAGGTTCCTTAGAAGTTGATCGTGATGCCGGCGCGGGCTTCGGCACGGGCATAGCCATCATCATCAACGTGGACTTCGCCATCGATCAGCGCGGACAGACCGCTGGTCATATCGATAGACCCGGTGGCGCCCACAAAGCC
>JAAERO010000496.1 GCA_024230315.1 Hyphomicrobium sp. | reverse complement strand
TCTTCAGTTGCATGTGCTGGCCTACAATCTCGCTAACTTCATGCGCACGCTGGCTCTGCCGGAGGCGATCAAGCAGTGGTCGCTGACGAGCCTGCGGGAGAAGCTCGTCAAGATCGGTGCCAAGGTCGTGAGCCATGGCCTGTCAACGGCGGTTTAAAAGCCGGCCACTGGCCCAGTATTGCCGCCGCCGTCTACAGGTCCTGGCACAAGGCGGCCTTGGCGCTCTTTGCCGTGGCGGCGATCACCCTGACACTGGTTCATCCACTGGGCGTCTCGCTGCAACGCATGTATGTGAGGGGCCAGATGCTTAGCGTGTTCGTCGCGCTGACCGAGAAGTATCCGAACCTGTTCACGGCGAGTGGCATGCTCGACAAGATCTTGGTCGATTTTCGCGGCGAGGTCGTCCATGTCACCGTCCGTGGGACGGCCTCGCGCGTGGTGATGGGCGATATGCAGAAGCGCTTCGACCTGATTCGGGAGTATCTCCAACGGTCGCTGAGGCGTCCGGTTGTCCTCGACGCCAAGGTGCAAGCTGTCGATGTATTCGATTACCGGTCGGTGCCCAAGACGACGGGCGCCGCCAACTGATACGCCGTCGACGCCACTATCGAACGTAGTGTCGTCAATGTCCGCTTTGGGTCAAAAGCAGACATTTCAGCGTGCGTCAGGGATGTCCGCTTTACCCCCGAAAACGGACATTTTCCGAGCCGCCAGTTATGTCCGCTAAGTGCCAAAAGCGGATATTCAGCCAGGTGCGCGGCGCGTGCAGAAACGTGGCTAGTCCAACTGCTGCCAAGGGCCAATAGCCGATATTCCAGCATCGGTTACCCTAGCAATACGTTTTGGCCCTGTCGGCACAAACGCGGCCTCAATCCAACTTTGTCGCCGCCGTTACCGTGGCGTCATGTGCCGCGCTGACAACGAGGTGGGACTCATTAAGTGAGGCCATCTCCAATCTAGACGCACAATCAAATCTAGTAGGAGGAAGGGATGCGCTTAACACCTAAGTATGCCGCGCTTTTGATGGCATTTCTGATCATAGGAACGGGGGCATCATTTGCTCAAGCCGCCGACAAGATTGTCCATGACGCCGAGTACTACATTCTTGAGTCCCAGAACGGAGAACGCTGGGCGGCCGAGAACGTGGAGCTGGACAAGAAACTGGCCGCGCTCCGCGAGAAATACGGCCAACCCCCCAACATCGTCTACATCCTGTGGGACGACACCGCGTTCGGTGCAGCCGGCTTTCCGGCGCTTCAAAAAAATTTCGGATACGAGACACCCAGCCTGAACAAAATGGCGAGTGAGGGCATCAACTTTACCCGGATGTACACGGAGCCCTCCTGCACGCCGACCCGCGCCGCGTTCTTGACCGGCCGTCACCCAGTGCGTCATGGCATGGGCGTGGTCGGAATGCCTCACGAGTTCTCGGGATTGCGTGCCGAGGAGATAACCATCGCTGAGGTGCTATCTGAGGCCGGCTATGCCACAGCCTTTTTCGGTAAGGGACATCTGGGGGATATCGAGGAGAGTTATCTTCATAACCAAGGGTTCGACGAGGCGCTTTTCACGCCGATGAACCAAATCACGTCCCTTTATAATCCCCAGGGCAATGCGGCCAACGCGGTGCTGGGTCTTTTTCCAGAAATCTACCCTCCCGATCCCTACAAGCTAGACAGTCCCGGACTGGTTCCCGAGGGCTGGGTGATGAATATCGAAGGCAAGAAAGGCGAATTAGGCCGCGAGTGGTGCGGGACGTCCAACGAGTGTTACGCAAAGTTGGACAAGGAATCGGAGAAACGAACCCTAGAATTCATACGCAAGAACGCTAAGGCCGGCAAGCCGTTCTTCGTCTCGTACTGGCCCAATTTTTTGAACTTCCTCGCCACCGATTTGCCTAAGAAATCGGTGGCCGGGCTAAAGGTCGCTGACTCCTTTCCACAGTTGGACGCTTTTGTCGGTACGGTGATGGACGAGCTCAAGCAGCTGGGCATCGCCGAGAATACTTTGTTTGTGGCTATGGCCGACAACGGTCCGATGGTGCACAGTCCGCCGGCGGGCTGGGGCATGCTCCCCATGATGTATCGCGGTGGCAAGGGCGACTTCACCGAGGGCGGTGTGCGCGTTCCGGCCTTCGCTTGGTGGCCCGGAGTGATCGAGCAGGGCCAAGCTGTCGGCGACATAGTTCACGTCACAGATTTGTACACGACGTTTGCCCGACTGGCTGGCGCTACGAAACACATCCCAACTGATCGCGTCGTTGATGGGCTCGACCAGACAGCAGTGTTCCTCAATGGTGATACTCACGGTCGGCGTGACTACGTGTTCATTTATGCCGGCCACCAACTCGGAGCCACGGTCAAGGGTCGTTACAAAAGGCATTGGATCGGCGCTGGCGACGTGGTCGCATCGGGGATGCCGGAAGCCTACTACGACCTTTACATGGATCCGCGGGAGGAAAATCCGCAGCTGGTTCCGCTGATTCACACGCAGGGTCAGTTCAACCAGATGCGTGCCCGGCACGAACTCTTCAAGAAGAAGTATCCAGATGTCGATAACGGTAAGGGGATTCCTTACACGGGACTTTCCAATGCGCGGCCGGAGACGAAGGCAATAGCTGACCGTGTCAAGGCCGTCGTCGACAGCATGCCGTTCGATGTCAAGGAGTACCTCAAATTTGATCTGCCGGGCAGCGACAGCGTCGGCGACTGGGGCCGATAAGTCTTGTGCGTTTTGTCAAGGCCATCCCATTGTGGATGGCCTTTTCTTTGCTTGCCGGGCCGGAGCCCAAGCTAGGCTAGAGGCCGGCGAAAAATTTGGCTCTGGAACTGGTGGCCAATGTCTGCTTTGGGTCAAAAGCAGATGGGGTGGATGGCTCCTGCTCCACCGGCGTCGATGCGCCATAATGCAGTTGTCATAAGACTGCTAACGAGAGGAGCCACCCCCATGCAAGTTACCACAGTCGGTCTGGATCT
>JAAERO010000495.1 GCA_024230315.1 Hyphomicrobium sp. | reverse complement strand
TGCATAATGCGCCCTCAGAAACCCTAGTCTCTTTCTTCTTCTTCCCGTTAACAATTAGCTGGATATATCAGCTCACAGGGATTGTGAGAGGCCCGAAGCCACCACGGCCCCAGCCAGCGTCGACAGGCCCACAAGGACGGCCTCGATGTCGGCGCGAAAGCTCTCCCAACACACGAGCTTGTCGATAGCCTCAAGCCGATCACACCTTTCTTCGACAGAAGCTCAAGCCGCCTGTCGGAATCGAAAAACCCAATCTGCGCCATCGTGCCCCGCCCGAATCAATCTGTCAGGCATCAGACTCGCATAAATCGGAGCATGGGTTATTTTTCGAGGTGCCCCACAGTCTGTCACCCCCGTGCAAGGCAAGGCGCGCTTACCGTGCACGGGAGCTATGCTATTGGCGCGTGGGCCTTGGCATGACATCAATTCAACGGAACATTGACCCACAGGGAGCCGCCGTAAGATTGAAAGTCACCTCCACCAAGTCCGTCATAGTTGCCAGCAGCGCGCAGACCCAAACCCGATGGCGTGCTGATCTGAAGACCACCTTCCACCTTGGCCCGGCTTTCATCGGTCTGCTGCAGGACGCCATCAATCTTAAGG
>JAAERO010000494.1 GCA_024230315.1 Hyphomicrobium sp. | reverse complement strand
GCTCACGCTAACGCTTCGCACCGTATTGAACGCTCCCCTACCATGAAAATCCGCAGCTTCGGTACAACGCTTAGCCCCGTTCATTTTCGGCGCAGGATCCCTCGACCAGTGAGCTATTCCGCACTCCTTTGAGGATGGCTGCTTCTAGGCAAACCTCCTGGTTGTCTGTGCAATCCCACCTCCTTTATCACTTAGTGTTGATTTAGGGACCTTAGCTGGCGGTCTGGGCTGTTTCCCTTTCGACTATGGAGCTTATCCCCCACAGTCTGACTGCCTAGTTACACACAGGGTATTCAGAGTTCATCTCGATTAGGTACCGCTCTCGCAGCCCGCACCGAAATGGTGGCTTTACCCCCCTGCTGGAGCACTAGACGCTACGCCTCAACGTATTTCGGGGAGAACCAGCTAGCTCCGGGTTCGATTGGCATTTCACCCCTAACCACAGCTCATCCGCTGATTTTTCAACATCAGTCGGTTCGGACCTCCACTTGGTATCACCCAAGCTTCATCCTGGCCATGGTTAGATCACCCGGGTTCGGGTCTATAAACACTGACAAACGCCCTATTCAGACTCGCTTTCGCTATGGCTCCACCATTTCCGGTTTAACCCGCCAGTGCCTATAAGTCGCCGGCTCATTCTTCAACAGGCACACGGTCACCCTATAAGTAGGGCTCCCATTGCTTGTAGGCTCACGGTTTCATGTTCTATTTCACTCCCCTCCCGGGGTTCTTTTCACCTTTCCCTCGCGGTACTGTT
>JAAERO010000493.1 GCA_024230315.1 Hyphomicrobium sp. | reverse complement strand
TGCTCGCAAGTGAGGTGCCCTGTTGCTCTTGATCTTTGCTGGTGGCAACAGAGAGTCTGGCACGAGATGATGGAGACAGGCCGAGTTCACCCATGAGTTTCATGTGTCGGTCTGCCAACTTATGGAACGTCATTGATTGCGTAGACGTTTTACCGTCTTCGCTCTCGTGACCATGCTTCGATACATGAATGGCTGCCTTCTTCCACTCGGAATACGTGACTACATAATTAGTCAACAGGTGAGAGTCAGTTTCGGAGAGAATGTTGCAGTCTTTCAGTACCGACACGGTCTCGTCCCAGACAGCAGATGCTGTCTCGTCGAGTTCAACGAAGTCAGGTTTTACAGGGATGCCATCACTGCCGAGAATAGTGTTTTTGGGTCGGCGTGCAGGATTCTTCCGGTAAGAGCCATTTGCTTCGGCCACTTCTGTGGCTAATGGTTTGCGTCCTCGTGTCATGCAAGTATTATACATTATCACACAATAATGCTGTGGCTACCATTTGACACAGCCGATGATATAGTGTATGAT
>JAAERO010000492.1 GCA_024230315.1 Hyphomicrobium sp. | reverse complement strand
TCAACGGCGTTGATCCCCAAGCTTGGCTCACCGACACGCTGGCCCGCATCGCCGATCATAAAATCAATCGTATCGACGAATTGCTTCCCTGGCGATATGCTGAAAATAGCTGAGTAACGACGGTGGCCGGACGCTTACGATAGTAAGCTGCTGCCGGAAAGTGCTCCAAGCAGAGGGACGCGTCCTTACACCCTGAGTGGGCCCACGGTTGGAATGGCTGAGCGGACGGCTAAAAAATAATCCGCCTCACCGCCGAGGCAGCTTGGCTTGACGCACTTCGTCGAAGGCTAGCGCAAACTCAATCGCGCCCGCCTTCTTTGTGCTTCTGTTCATGCGGCGCGTGAACTCACCCAGCAGCTCTGCCGATGTCTTGTTCATCACCATCTTGTTCACGTAGTAGGCACGACGCGAAAAGAAATTCGTCGTAGGAGCCGTCAGCCCTGCTGGCTTCATCATCTCCAATCCCGTCCCCGGCCCGGAAAGATTCATCAACTCAATCTCTTCGCCGGACAGATTCTTGACGCCCTTTCTCGCCGCAAAGTCTTTAAGACCCCTAAGCTTGACCGCCTGTAGCCAAGGCCCAATGTCGCCGTCGAGATTGATCGCGTGCATGCCGTAACCGCGCGATGTCTTCGCGAACGAAACATGCTTGTACCAATCATTGGGCACCGAGCGCGCGCTCTTCATCATACGCTTTAGCGCTGCGATCTTGTTATCGAGTTCCCTGGCGCGTTTGGGATCGCGCGTGGAAGCACGCATATTCTGCAACCGCTTGATGAACGTATTGCCGTGCTTCACAAGCTCGCCGATGGTGTTGGCGTGAAGCAGTTGGGCGTAGCCAAGCGCTGAGGAAATGGGCCGGCCCTCCTTGGTAATGGGATGAATACCAGCTTGCATATCGGCGGTGCCATTGCCGCCAGTCTCAAGCGCGTATACGCGCACCACCTGCACCTTGGTCAACCCAAGCGCCAGAGACTCTCTCGCATAGCGCCGCTTGAACTCGCGCTCGGTAATGCGCGTGGGCACAAAGCCGTAGTGCTTCTTGGAGGCAGCAAGAAAATCGCTGATGCTTGGAAGCGAACGGGATTTACGCCGCGGCTTTTTCTTGGCCTGCCTGGCTTGAAACCGCGACCAGCGCTGCGCAAAAGTCTTGCTGAGACCGGGCCCTTTGAACTTGGGTGGAAAATCTAAAACGTAGTCGCTATGCGCAAGCTGTATGCGCTTCGACCTCTTGCGTCGTCGCGCTTTGCGTTTACTTACAACCTGAGCCCAATAGGCATCGAGCTGTCGTGCGTACTTTGCCTTGGCAGTCCGGTGTTGCTTGAATGCCTTTTGCTGTGCTGGATTGAGCGTCGCGAGGAACGCACTATCTGACGCCGCATTCACGGCAGAAGCGACAAGGATGAGCGCAAGCCCCATGAGGCCGGCGAGTAGCAGGCGCGGCAGACATGACATCGGCGAGCGAGCCTCCCGGAAGCAATGCTCCAAAGACGGCGAACCCTCGCTTGAGAGTTTGGCCGTATCGTGATTGCCCACAACATGGCACTGATTCTGCTTGAAAGTTAAACGTTTGCGCCGACCAGAGTAGTATGATGGCACCATGCAACACGCACACACCACCGCTCCTACTCAGTTGACCGAGAGCACTCTTCGGGCGCTCGCACGAAGCGGCCTGCACCAGGAACCGCTAATCGACGGCCTGCACGATCCAGATCGGGCCAAGCTCGGATCGCCAAGCGATTTCGACCTCAACCCGGAGTTGGCCGCCCGAAGGCTTAAGCAGCCTGCGCCACGGCCGACCGCTGTTCTGGTGCCTATCGTGTCGCGCAGCGAGCTTACGGTGCTGCTCACCCAACGAACCAAGGACTTGCCAAGCCATGCCGGTCAGATTGCCTTTCCCGGCGGCAAGATGGAGCCCGGGGATAACGGACCCGTTGCAACGGCGATGAGGGAGACGCAAGAGGAAATTGGACTTGAGGCCCGCTTCGTGGAACCGATCGGCTACCTCGATCCTTATTTAACCGGCACAGGTTTCTGCGTATTCCCCGTCGTGGCACTCGTGCAGGAAGGCTTTAACCTGAGCCCAGACGCAAGCGAGAAGTCGCCGAAGTATTCGAAGTCCCCCTCGCGTTCCTTATGGACGCGCAAAACCACCAAACGCACGAGCGCACCTGGCACGGGGGCATGCGCCGGTTCCATGCAATGCCGTTTCAAGACAGGTACATTTGGGGCGTCACCGCTGGTATCATGAAAAACATGCACCAAAGGTTGTTTGCCACATGATCCGCATCGTTGCTGAAAACATCCTGCTTTTCCTGCTGCCAACAGTCATCTACATCGCATACATCTGCATGACGCGCGAGGAGAAGCCGGGTGCAACGCGCGTCCTGGATGATGCGCCGCTCATTTGGCTGTTCGTTGCTGGCGCGGCACTCGTGATTGCAACGCTCGTGATCTTCGGCTCGATCTCCGGCGGCAAGCCCGGGCAGGTCTATATCCCGACCGTCTTGAAGGACGGCCGCATCGAGCCCGGTCGCATCGAATAGACGCGAGGAACCGTGATGACGAGCGCGGACAACGACAGCCGCTTACCAAGCCTTGCCGGAGCGAAGTGGCTGATCGATCCCGCGACACGTGCGGTCTTCGCAGCCCTGCTCGCCGAAGGCGCCAAAGCGCGTGCCGTTGGCGGCGCCGTGCGCAACGCGCTGATGGGCACGCCCGTCAAGGACATTGATATTGCAACGACGGCACTGCCCAACGACGTGATGCGGCTCGCCAAGAAAGCCAGCCTGCACGCCATGCCAACCGGCATCGAACATGGCACCGTTACGGTGGTCGCCCATAATACGCCCTTCGAGGTGACGACCTTGCGCCGGGACATCGAGACATTCGGCCGGCACGCGCGCGTCACCTTCACTACCGACTGGCATGAAGATGCGCTACGGCGTGACTTCACGATGAATGCGCTTTACTGCACCGCCGATGGCACCGTCCACGACCCAATTGGCGGCTACGGCGATCTTACCGCACGGCGCGTGCGCTTTATCGGAGATGCGCACGCGCGCATCCGCGAAGATTACTTACGCATCCTGCGTTTCTTCCGCTTCTCGGCACAGCTCGGAAATGGCGTCCCGGACGCCGAAGGCCTTGCCGCTGCGATCGCGGAAAAAGCCGGGTTGGCGAACTTGTCAGGCGAACGCGTGCGCACCGAACTCCTTCTGCTCTTGGCCGCACCTGTCGCGGTCGAGGCCCTTGGCGTCATGGATGCAGCGGGAATTTTAGATCCTTGGATCGAAAAACCGGCAAACATTAAGCGGCTTGCACGTCTCGCTGACATTGAGGCCGTACTCAAACGCGAAGGCGATCCCGTACTGCGCCTGGCCGCTCTTACTCACGATAAGGACCTGACGGCGCAAGCGCGTTTACAGAACCAGCTGCGCCTATCGGCGGCGGAAGCGGCGCATCTGACGCGCGCGGGCGTGCGCGATCCGGCCCTGGAACCCGGATCCAACGAGCGCGCCGCTCAAGTTTTCCTTTATCGTCACGGCGCAGACGCCTTTATCGATGGCGCGCTGATGGCCTGGGCGTGTTCAAGCGACCCGCCTGATGATGCAACGCGCACTTGGCACGTTGCCATGCCCCAGCGCTGGCGAGCACCTGAGTTACCCGTGCGCGGCGCCGATGTCCTGGAACTTGGAATTCCCGCCGGTCCGCAGGTAGGGCGCGTGATCGCAGCCTTCGAGAATTGGTGGATTGCGCACAACTTCCCCTGCGATCCCGAACGGGCGCGCGACAAGCTCCGCGAACTTGCCCGTCTTTAGGGCGCGAACAAGTTCTGGATGGCATCGGCAAGCGTCGCTGGGGCCTGCTTCTGCTTCTTTTTGCGGGCGCGCGGACGAACCGGTTGTCCGCTGTTGCCAGTCGATGGTCCATCCTCATAGCGAGGCGTTCCAAATCGCACAGGTCTGCCAAGAAGTGCTGAGGCAACCCGGCTGTCCATGCCATAGAGGTCGCCATAGGTCCTGAGCCGGCCATTCTCATCAACGCGCGCGGTCATGTAGGTGACGTGCACCGGGATGGGCGTATCGAGCTTAACGTCTCGACTGTAGCCGGAAAACATGCTGCGGACCCTTGCTGCCGACCAGCCTTTGTCTTGCGCGAGAAGGATTTCGGCAAGTCGGCGCGGCTGTGCGACGCGCATGCAGCCATGACTTTCGCCGCGGAAAGAGCGAGCAAAAATCTCTTTTTCGGGCGTGTCGTGCATGTAAATAGAATGCTTATTGGGGAACATAAACTTTACGGTGCCGAGCACGTTCTTCGGCCCCGGCGGCTGCGTGAAGCTAAAGGCGTTGATATTGACGCTGTTCCAGTCAACCGAATTGGGGTTGATCGGTTTTCCATTGTAGGACACGCGAAGATCGTGCGCATCGAGCACGGCCTGGCTCGTATACCCGCCGCCGAAGAAGAAGAACCCTCCACCGGAACTCTTGCGCAGCAACGGCAGCAATTCCTTCCTCTTGATGCCCGCAGGCACACCCCAGCTTGGGTGGAAAACGATCGTCTTCATATCGGCAGAAAAGGACGGCGTCGGCCATGATGGCTGACCCGCAACGATCTTGTCCGTGTGGATGATCTTGTCATTCTTCGCAACGCGCGTGAGGAACTCCGGCACGTTGTCCCAAACGTAAAACTCACCCAAATCCTCCGGCAGCCAACGCCAGCGCTCCATATTAATGAGGATGCGCTGGATCTGCTTCCCGGGCGTGCGATTGACCACTGGCGCACGCCGGCCGTTGAGCCTTGCGCGCGTCCCGTTCCCGACCAGCCCATCGGGCTGCAGACGCTTCGATCGCTGGAAAGCAATGACGGCTTCATGAACCTCTTCGTCGAAAACATTCTCTTGAGACGGGTCCACGGCGGGAACTTTGAGCCGCTTGCGCAAAAGCGCGACCTGCGCGTCCTCCACACCGCTTCTTAGAAGGCGTCCAGGCGGGATCCTGACGTTAAGCGCTGGATCCACTTTCGGCCGCGGCTCAATCTCCTCGCCGCCACGCAGCTTTAGCAGCACGGCGCGCAGCTTATGGAACTGCCCGTGCTTGGGATGCAGAGACTGCAGATAATCGCCTGGCTCATCGCTTGCGGCAATCTCGGTCAGCACCACGCTCGGCGCTAAGAGAGGCGGCTTGCGGTCTATGATCTTGGAAATGTGGGTGGGATTGACGCGGCCACCGCGGGCATGGCGCGCGTATTTTAGGACGGCAAGTGCAAGCTTGACCTCCGCATCGGCCGTGGCGTCCAGCGAAACATCGCTGCCGTTCACAACAGGCAACTCAAAGGCGCTCGCTCTGAGGCCCCAATCATCCGCCTTGCGGATTTCCTTGATCGCCGCCCTGCCCTTGTCGGTGAGACCGCTCGTTGTGACCCATAGTGCCGAGCTGCCCGGATCGCCGTAGTATTCGTACAGCGCAGTGACGTCTTCTTCCCTCACCCGTCTTCCAAGCACGGAGAGCTTTTCGCGAATTCTCACAAGAATTGGATCGGGCGACGGCAGCGCGGCATCGGCCACACTTGTTGAGTCGTCGGTTTTCTCATCCTTGGCAGCGTCGGCGGTATCGTCCACCTTCGCGTCGTTTGCAGTGTCGCCCTTATCGGCAACGTCGCCTGCCTTCTCATCCTTAGCCGCGTCTGCTGTGTCGACAGTCTTGTCAGACTTCTGATCCTTGGCCGTGTCTGCAACGTCGTCCGTCTTCTCGTCCTTGGCAGCGTCGCTCGTGTCAGCAACCTTGTCGGGATCATCAAGGTCATCATCCGCGATTTCATCGGTTGCGGCATCAATCTTGTCGGCGACCTCGCCCGGCGCAGCACGCGCGTTCGTCGCGGCCTCGTCGGGTTTCTTTTGCGAAGAGGTGGCCGCTTGGCCGGGTTCGCTCGCCTTATCGGAACCGGCTGGTTCCTCAGCGTGGACTGTGATTGAGCACGCAAATAAAAGCGCTGCGGTCAGCGAAATGAGCACCTGCCACGCTGAGAACGCCATTTTGGTCATCATCGCTTGGATCCCTCGGTGTCGTACGGCCCCTATACCTAGGAAGAGAAAATGGCCGCGCCTAGGCTGGATACAATTGTCCCCATCGGGGAAAGGCCACAGAGCGCGCCCGAGTACTGTGATTTTGCATTGGGCAAGCTTCGCCGTTGATCGTCAAGCCCGGACCGCAGCAGTGGGTCGAAATAGCACAAGCCTGCGGAATTGATGCAACAAACAAGAAAAGCCCCGGCACAAACCGGGGCTTTTCCAATCTCATTAACGGCAATTTGAAGGCTAGAAGTCCATGCCACCCATTCCACCGCCTGGCATCGGGGGGTGAGCGTGATCGGTCTTAGGCAGTTCCGCCACCATAACCTCGGTAGTAATCAGCAGCCCAGCAACCGATGCCGCGTCCTGGAGCGCACAACGCACGACCTTGGCCGGATCAATTACGCCCTCGGGAATGAGGTCGCCATAGGTGTGGGTCTGGGCGTTATACCCGTAGTTGTATTTGTCGCTCTCAAGCACCTTGCCGACGATAACAGAGCCGTCCTCACCCGCGTTGGTGAAGATCTGCCGCGCCGGGCTCTGAAGCGCCCTTTTGACGATTCTGATGCCGACCTTCTGGTCATCGTTTTCGGCGCTCAGATCTTCAAGAACGCGGATTGCCCGCAACAGCGCCACACCGCCGCCTGGGACGATGCCTTCCTCGACAGCTGCGCGTGTGGCGTGAAGCGCGTCGTCAACCCGGTCCTTTCGCTCCTTGACCTCAATCTCGGTCGCTCCGCCGACTTTGAGGACCGCCACGCCGCCGGCCAGCTTGGCAAGCCGCTCTTGCAGCTTCTCACGGTCGTAGTCGGAGGTGGTTTCCTCGACTTGCGCCTTGATCTGCTTGATGCGGCCCTCAATATCGGACTTGGAACCGGCCCCATCGACGATCGTGGTATTTTCCTTGTCGATCGTCACCCGTTTGGACGTGCCCAGCATTTCGAGCGTAACGCTCTCCAGCTTGATGCCAACGTCCTCGCTGATGACCGTGCCGCCAGTCAAAACGGCGAGATCCTCCAGCATGGCCTTGCGGCGATCGCCAAAACCGGGCGCCTTGACGGCAGCGACCTTCAAGCCGCCGCGCAACTTGTTGACAACGAGCGTAGCCAACGCCTCACCCTCGACGTCCTCGGCGATGATCAGAAGCGGCTTACCCGCCTGTACCACGGCCTCGAGAACTGGGAGCATAGCCTGCAACCCGGAGAGCTTTTTCTCGTGGATCAGAATGTAAGGCTGCTCCAACTCGACAACCATCTTGTCGGCGTTGGTGATGAAGTAGGGTGAGAGATAACCGCGGTCGAATTGCATACCCTCGACCACGTCGAGCTCAGTATCCAGGCTCTTGGATTCCTCGACCGTGATGACACCCTCGTTGCCAACCTTCTTCATCGCCTCAGCGATCTTCGCGCCGATTTCGACGTCGCCGTTGGCCGAAATGGTGCCAACCTGGGCGATCTCGTCGTTGGAGGTGACCTTCTTGGCCTTGGTCTTGAGCTCATCGACGATCGCAACGACGGCGAGATCGATGCCGCGCTTCAGGTCCATAGGATTGGCACCGGCCGCCACTGATTTGGCGCCTTCCTTGACGATGGCCTGGGCCAGAACCGTCGCCGTCGTGGTGCCGTCTCCGGCAACATCCGAGGTCTTGGAGGCAACCTCGCGCACCATTTGCGCACCCATGTTCTCGAACTTGTCCTCAAGCTCGATCTCTTTGGCAACGGTGACG
>JAAERO010000491.1 GCA_024230315.1 Hyphomicrobium sp. | reverse complement strand
TCAACGGCGTTGATCCCCAAGCTTGGCTCACCGACACGCTGGCCCGCATCGCCGATCATAAAATCAATCGTATCGACGAATTGCTTCCCTGGCGATATGCTGAAAATAGCTGAGTAACGACGGTGGCCGGACGCTTACGATCATCAGCTGTGTCAGTTCTTAGGTGCGGCGGTATGAGGTGAGGCTTGGCTGTTCTCTGATTCCGAGGCCGGCATCAAGCTCTACGGTCCAAGCTCGGTTCCAGCACCGCCGGTCCTTGAACCACAATGAGACACCTGGGCGCTCGTGGGAAATGTCCGCTTTGGGTCCTGGCTGCGTGACGTAGGGCGTCCAAGACCCCGTAATTCTAACGGGGGTAGCGCGAGCGCGCTCTGCTGCCTTACCACTTGGCTATGCCCCAAGGCGGCGGGGCTACTTAGGAAACCTCTGAACAAGCCACTCTTTGGATGAGACAATGGTGTTTTGATTCGAAGGGGGGCTTCTCATGGTTCAGATGGGTTTTGCATTATTGGACTATCAGGCGAAGAAGAAGCAGACGAAGCGGGAGAAGTTTTTGGACGAGACGGAGCGGGTGGTGCCGTGGGCTCGTCTCGAAGCGTTAATCGTCCCTCACTACGCCAAGCCCGGCCAAGGCCGGCGTCCGTTTGGGTTGGCGGTGATGCTGCGCATTTATTTTCTGCAACAATGGTATGCGCTGTCGGATCCTGGCGCCGAAGAGGCGCTTTACGACATAGAAAGCATGCGTGCCTTCGCTGGGCTT
>JAAERO010000490.1 GCA_024230315.1 Hyphomicrobium sp. | reverse complement strand
TCAACGGCGTTGATCCCCAAGCTTGGCTCACCGACACGCTGGCCCGCATCGCCGATCATAAAATCAATCGTATCGACGAATTGCTTCCCTGGCGATATGCTGAAAATAGCTGAGTAACGACGGTGGCCGGACGCTTACGATTTTGCTGCTGTCTCTACGTTCTGTGGTTCCGTGACGTCAGACTTTACCTTTTGAATGGTGGCCTTCGTCTTGACTTTTGGCGCTATGTTCGCGGTTTTCGCCTCTACTTTGTTGGTCGCGGGCTTCGCCTCTTTAGTCGCCTTCTGCGAAGTCTTAACCGCTTTCTCGGACACGTTTGCGGTCACCGTTTTTTCACTGCCGGGTTTGGCGCACTTCGTGAGGCCGACCGAAGCGCGTTTCCACATCATGGTTTCGCTCAGGAACTTGGTTCCTTCGTAACCCATAACGCGCATCTTATTCGAACCAATGGGCTTCAGCTCCACGTCGTACTTTGAGTCGGCCTCGGGATCATAGATCCAGCCGCGATCCCACGTGCCATTACCCATCCGTTTGGCGTCGCCAATCACTTGCACGCCGCACTCTTCGGAGTTCCCTGCGTCTTTGAGCCAGGCAATGTGCCCGCACAGGCGCGAGCCACACTGCGTGATCTCAACGCCGCCGCGTCCAGTGTGATCGATCCATAGCCCAAGCAGTGCTGGTACGGCCAAGGCACTGCTGGCTGAAATGAGTGCGGCAGCGGTCATAAAGCCGACCGACACTCCTTTCTGGCAGGCCGCCAAGCCGAGGCCAAGCGCAATATGGCTCTTGCCGGTGCCGGAGTTGCCAACCGCAATGATGTTCTCGCGCCGCTCGACGTAATCGGAGCGCTCCAGTTCCACAACCAGCATCTTGTTCAGCGACGGCAGGGCGAGGAAGTCGAAGCTGTCGAGGCTTTTGACGGTTGGGAACTTGGCTGCTTTTATGCGCCGCTCTCATACCTCTCCGCTTTAGTCCGGTTCAATAGGAGACACCTTCGAATGCCCGGCATTCGTGGTTGTCTTGAATGAGGCGACGCATCGTGAGTGGTTGTCTTGCCACCATGTTTTCGAGAC
>JAAERO010000489.1 GCA_024230315.1 Hyphomicrobium sp. | reverse complement strand
TGGCCGCCTTGTCGCGCGATGTCTCGAAAACATGGTGGCAAGACAACCACTCACGATGCGTCGCCTCATTCAAGACACCCACGAATGCCGGGCATTCGAAGGTGTCTCCTATTGAACCGGACTAAAGCGGAGAGGTATGGCGGGAATGCCTGATGCGCTGAGCTGACTAAGCATGGGTTCCACGGCGTCCATAAACCGTGACTCGACCTTTCAATGATTTCCATTTGGAAGCGACAGCACCGAAGCTAGTCCGACAGTGCAGAAATGACATAGCCTCCACAGCGCCCATACAGCTCTCAGAAACGTACCCAAAGCAATCCCTCATCCTTGCAACTCCTGCCGAGTGGCGGTTGCCTCAAGAACCCACGGCTGCGGCTGCGGGGGCAAGAGCCATTTCGGAATGTGTCATTCACATTTGAACCAGATGGAACCATTGTTCAGCTTGATTTTAGCCCCATGTCGCTTCATATAGATCGCGCCGGTGCGATCCGAGGTGGACCGCGCCCTCATGGTTTTAGGATTAGAACAGCGCGCCACCGGCCGTTTGCCCTTTCCCAAGACTGAGACTCCGAATGGATGGCGTGCCGTTCGGCGACTGGCTTAAGAGCACGCCCATTGGGAAAGGAACCCCATGGACCGCATCACGGGTACCGTGAAATTCTTCAATACGAGCAAGGGCTA
>JAAERO010000488.1 GCA_024230315.1 Hyphomicrobium sp. | reverse complement strand
TTTCACTTGGACGCACTTGAGCCGTTCCAAGTGAAACGTGAATCAGTCTCTACACTTTTGATTTAGAGCAAGAATCACGTTATTGTTGGAGACCTCCCGGGCGAAGGCTTATGCGATTCCATCAAGAACAATCTTGCTCTAAGCGCGGCGGCGCGCAGATCCTCCGACGAGACGCCGGTCTCTCCCGCCGTTACGATGTCGATGGGCCCGGTCGCGGGGAAGGCGGCAACGGGCAAGCAGGAAGCCATGGCTTCGAGTAGAACCATGACGAAAGTATCGGTCCTGCTGGGGAAGACAAAGACGTCGGCGGAGGAATAGCACTCCGCCAGCTCTTCACCAGTCTTCTTTCTGGTAAAGAGCACGTCGGGGTAGCGCGCGGTTAGTTCGGCAAGATTGGGTCCGTCGCCGACGACAACCTTGCGCCCAGGCAGATCGAGCCACCCCGTTCACCTGCGGGTGCCAAGCGTCCGTCGCTACCAGTGTTCGCATCAGGCGAACTGTAATTCTTTGTTGAGCTGCGCCTGGGTTTCGCGCTCGCGTGCGTCCACGACGTCGAGCCAACGGATCAGCTCGAATGTGCCGTCCTTGTTTTCGCCAATTGCCGTACAGCTTTCGACCCAATCACCCGTATTGACATAGTGCACGCCGTCAAATTGGCTTGAGGCGGCATGGTGGATGTGCCCGCAAATCACGCCATCGACATCGCGCCGCTTGGCCTCCGCCGACAGCGATTTCTCAAACTCACCGACAAAGTTTACGGCCGTCTTTACGCGCAACTTTAAATGCGCGGAGAAAGACCAATAGCCAAACCCGAAACGTCGGCGGATGAAATTAAGCGGCCGGTTGGTCCAAAGCGCAAATTCGTAACCGCGGTCACCCAGGAACGCCAGCCACTTGGCGTAGCGAACGACGACGTCAAAATCGTCTCCGTGAGTGATGAGATAACGGCGACCGTCTGCTGTTGCGTGAATCGTCTGACGCTCGATCTCGATGCCGCCGAACTGCATACCGCAGTATTGGCGCATGGCTTCGTCATGGTTGCCTGGGATGAATACGACACGCGTGCCCTTGCTCACCTTGCGAAGCAGCTTCTGCAGCACATCGCTATGGGACTGGGGCCAAATCACACCGCGCCGAATGCGCCAGAAGTCGATGATGTCTCCGACGAGGTAAATCGTTTCAGCGTCATTGTGTTTGAGAAAATCAAGGAGCAGGCCGGCTTGGGCCGATCGCGTTCCCAGATGCACGTCAGAAATGAATAGCGTGCGATAGTTCGCCATTCCGAGCCCTTTGCACGGTGCGTGTCCCCTTCGAACAACCTTCGGAGAGCTTGAAAGGATTCAGATTACAGGATTGTGACAGTGTGGCCGCCCGGCGCCCCTTTCTGACGGGACTGCTTGCCTCCAAGTGACGCCAAACTGAGGGCTATTGGAGGTGCGAGTGGGCTCAGTAGATCTTTATGGGGAAATAGCGCTCGACCAGCTCCTCGAAGCGGCCGTTCTCGCGCAGCCGGGTGAGGGCGCCGTTAATGAGTTCTTTGATCTGCTGGTCGGTCTTGGGCACAGCAATGGCTATGCCATCGCCAAAGAACATCGGTTCCAAGTAAGGGCCGCCGCGCGTCTCGCAGCACAATCGCGAGGATGTGCCGTGCAACCAAAAAGCTAGGCTGATGCCATCACCGAAAATGAAGTCAATTTGATCGCGCAAGAGGGCATCGCGAGCTTGTTCTACGGTCTCGAACACTTTGATCGCGCTACTGCGGAAGAACGTTTTAACAAAAGCTTCGTGTGACGTCCCCCTGGCGACCCCTATGCTTTTTCCCTCTAGCCCCTCCGGTGTCATGGCGATCTTCTTTTCCGCACGCCTGGCGGCAAAACGCCCCGGCGTATGGAAGTAGCGATCGGTGAAGTCGACCTGCGCCAACGCCTGAGGCGTTACCGTATGGCCCGCGATCACGGCATCGGCCTCGCCGCGCTTGAGCGCCAGGAACAATTCGCCCCACGGCTTTACCTTGATGTCGCACGCGGTGTCGAGCTCACGGCAGATGGCACGCGCGACATCGACATTAAAACCAGCCAGGATGCCGTCCTCGTCATAGAAGTTGAATGGAGGGTAGTCGCTCTCGGTTACGAAGCGAACGACGACGCGCCGGTTTGCCGGGTCGGCCGTCGTGTTTGGAAGGGCTCCGGTGTTCACGTTCTGGGCGCGCGAGACACCACCAATGACCGTGAATGCCATAAGGACTGCGAACGCCGCCAGTATCGGCGGCCTGCACGCTCCCCCAAGAGAGGCAGTCAATGCGCGCAAAGTTGAAGGGAGGCACTGTGCTTTCTGCGATATGTGCATGGTCTCTCGACGGCTCAGCGGTGAACGGGCGGGATTCGCTGGCGCTATGAATACACTAAACCGACATTCCCCGGATGACACTGCATCGATGATGGAGTGCGCCAATTTCCGTTCCTCGAAGCAGGAACTGCGGTAATCAGACCCTCACTTGCCGCCACTGTGGCTGGCGAGCGTCAAGTCTGGCCGTTTGGTGTTA
>JAAERO010000487.1 GCA_024230315.1 Hyphomicrobium sp. | reverse complement strand
GTATCAGGGCCATCTCCAAGACGAATGCGCCCGATGATCCACGAACCGGGGTCTAAGGTCAGCGCGTTGGGAGCGCCATTCTCAAAATGAATGGCCCATGCATCATCGCCGCTGCCAACGGTTGCTTGGATTAAGCCGGAGTTGATGACGGTGCCATTGCCCAGGAAGCCATAAGCCTGGCCAGCTCCTGAGACAGTGGCAATGAGGCTCGTACTGTTATTAACCCAAGAAGCGCTGCCGCTGCTGAGGATGCCATACGCGGTGCCATCGAACGAGACCGTGGCACTGATGGAGGTGTTATAGACAGTGGCATGGCCATCTGAAGCGATGCCATACGCGAAGCCATTTCCCGAGACCGTGATGGTGGAGTTATCGACGGTGGCATTGTCGCTGGTGCTGATGCCATACGCGAAGCCATTTCCCGAGACCGTGATGGTGGAGTTATCGACCTTAGTATCGCCGCTGGTGAGGATGCCATACGCGGTGCCAGTGCCTGAGACCGTGGCGTTGATGGAGGTGTTATCGACAGTGGCATGGCCAGATGAATTGATGCCAAACGCGCCGCCATCGCCATTGACCGTGGCGTTGATGCTCCCCCCACCGCTGACGCTTGCGTCGACGGCATTGACGCCCATCGCGTAACCATCGCCATTGATCGTAGCGTTTATGGTGCCACTGTTCTCGACCGTTGTGTTGGCCCCGGCGGTAATGGCGTTCACGCTCCCAATGCCCGACGTTTCGGCACTGATATTGCCGTCGTTGGTGGTCGTTGTGTTGTCGCCGGCATCGATGGCGTCTTGATCAACGGTCTCGATGGCGCCGCCCTCTTCGATGGTGCAGCTATCACCATTGGCGAGGGTCTGCGTCGAGTTTTCGGTCTCGCCATTAAAGATGGTGCCCGGGCAAGCGGCCTGAGCCGACGGGGCACC
>JAAERO010000486.1 GCA_024230315.1 Hyphomicrobium sp. | reverse complement strand
TGATCCGATCTTGACAGTTTCTTCAAAAATCCTAGTGCCTCGAATAGGCGGTATTTGTCCCAATCGACCCAGCTCTCGACGATCTTCCCATTTTCGAAACGGTCGATCTGCACGCCGGTCCAGGTCGTTTTCTTCCCGGTCCGGGGACGACCCAAGTAGTTTCCAGATTGCGTTCCGGAGAATTGTCACCGGGTTGCGACGAGGTCGCCCTCGGCGATCTGCATCAAAATTTTGACCTGAAAATCTGAGAAGGCGCGATTGTTCTCGTGAACCACATCTTTCCAGCCTTGCAGGTCTATGGACTTCACGCCGCCTTCGGCATTGGGTTCCTGATGATTAACATAGTTTTGCGCAAAGACGTCTTCGGGATTATCCGTATTGTTGCCGAGCCACATATTAAGCGAGCGTCTTGACAGGCTCTTTTCTGCTTCGAGTGACATTGCTTTAACCCTAGGCGCTGTACCCGCACTCTTTACCTCTGTTCCGTCCTTGCTTGATCCTGCCAGGGCCGTCGGCTCGTCCATAAACAGAATGTGTGAGGCTGCCGGCATCAGAAGGGCGAGGACGTCTCGAGCTAGTCTCGTTTTTTGGAGGTGATCTTAAAGTCCTTGTCGAGCTTGAACTCGTACTGACCGTCCTTGCACACGGCATCATCGACCTCATACGCAGCCGCTCCGCCGCTTTTCCTCTCCATATCGCCGCCGTAGCAATCCAAAGAGTTTAGTGCGGCTTGTATGCTCTTTGCTTCCTCAGGGGTAACTCTGTCATCAGCGCAGGCTGCCGTACCAGTGCAAGCCAATGCGACAAGTGCTAGGCGCATCATAATCCAGCCTCCTTGAAAGCTCCGATGGTTCTGGGCATATGCCGTACCGACGTGGCCAGCAGCCAAAGCTCGCCCGGCCGTGCGCCCCGTTAGAAAGTACGTGCCAACGAACGTTAAGCCAGCGCATCTGATTTAATCAATCAAACGCATAAAGGCGCATAAGCAGTGCGTGTCTAAGGTTGGAGTGGCATACAAGAAATAGCCCGCCATTCGTGGACGAGAAGTGCGGCCGAGATTTTACCCGCCAGCTGGCTGCGCATGTAGTTCAGGTGAGTACTGGTGAACGGTAAGCTAGTGCGTCTGTTTCGATCAATGGCGCTCATGTGCGCGCATGAGCGAAGTGTGCGCCTAAGAATGGAAAGGCAGATCAATGAGTGACGGCTCTAATACGCGGTGGACCATAATTCTCTGCACGCTCGCTCTTATTGCGACTGTTCTTCTGGTAAATCAGGCCAGTAGCAAAAGGCTTCGGCATCTACATTCCTCCATTAATACATACGTCACGAAAACACAGAACCATATTACCGAACTTCAAGATGAGTTCGCACAAGCACACGAAAGGCTCGACGAGATCTACAACAAGTTACCTTAGCACGGAGGAACGATGCGGCCCTTAGGATGAGAGCCGAGTGGCGGTGCGCTCATGGCAAACCAACCCGACCCCACACGCAAAACGCAGTCGCAAATAACCCGGTGATCACCTGAGCTGCGATCGCGTTTTCACCCGTTTTAGGTCTTCGCCGGTCATGCATGTTTATGCGCGGCGTTGAGTGTGTCAGAGGCGCTCTGTTAAATTGCATCGGGATGGATCGACAAGGCGTTCCGTACACGAGGATACCTGTAACGGGGCATTTGTCGTTAAGGGCACTGTGCGATCGTTTTTGGTCTGAAGCAGTAGAACGGCAAGCCTAAACGGAGTTTGCAGTAAGGAAAGTTGAAGGGGACGTCCCAGCGTAGAACCAGGAACCTTGCGTACAATCAGTCACGATGGGCGCGCGCTCAAGCGACCGTGTGTCCGACCGCCTCAGACCATCGATATCTATTCGACGTATCTATAACTTCGATGGGGCCCCCATCGTCACTTATAAACCAATGTTGGAACCGGTGAATGAGGATACCAAATGCGAACCACATTGGGCCTTTGCCTGCTGTTGCTTTCCACAGAGTGCGCAACGATCGTGGCGGGCACAATGCAGGCCATCGCAAATGAAACAAACGTGGTTCTCAAGGACCTAAGGGCAAGACTAAATACCGAGGATCCGTTTTTTCGCGATACGACGCTGAACCTCTACTTGCGAACCGGATATATCTTTACAGAGAATCCTGACGGCACGCGGTCACAAACCTGGGCTGGTGGTTCGACACTTTTCTATGAGTCAGGATACCTGCGGGATTGGCTGCAAATCGGAGCCACAGTTCTTTCTGCACAGCCAATCTTCGCTCCCGCTGACGAAGGAGGCACACTCTTGCTGACCAACGATCAAGACCAGATGACCACGCTTGGTTTGGCCTATGGGCGCATGCGCGTCCTGAACCAGGAGCTCACGGTTGGTAGGCAACAAATCGAGACGCCATATGTCAACCCGCGCGACAACCGCATGGTCCCAATAACATTCGAAGGCGTTGTTCTCAGGCCCCGGCACGACATGGTTGAAACGATCGACTACATGACCGGATATCTTTGGAGATACAAGCCACGACAGAGCAGCGTTTTTGAATCTTTTTCCGAAGGGCTTGGGGCGGAGCAAGATCGCGGGTTGCTCATCAATGGTGTCAAGGTTGGTGCTTCGGAAGGACTGACCTTTGGCGCGATCGACTATTGGATTTCGGATACACTGAACACAGCATACGCGGAATTCGATTGGCTATCGCCAAGCAGCACGCATGATCTCACGTATCGGTTTGTCTTGAACTACACAGACCAGAGAAGCGTCGGCAAGCAACTCATTAAAGGAGCTCCCTACAGCACTTTTCAGATCTCGGGGCGGATTGCAGTTAGTCTTGGGGCCTTAACCTTGCGAACGGCGTTTTCGACAAATAGTGACGATGCACCCATTCGTAGTCCGTTTGGCAGTCCCCCTGGCCATACTGCTCTTAATGATTTTAATTTCGAAAGGGCCGGCGAGGACGCCATAGTTTTTGGTGCGGACTATGATCTGTCGGTAGTGGTCACCGACGGATTGAAGGTTCGAATCGAATATGGACAAGGCAAGGACGCGGTAGATCCAGCAACAGGCCTGCCTCTGCCCGACCGTAGCGAATTGGATTTAAGCCTTAGGTATCGGCCCACCTCCGGACCTTTAGAAAACTTTGATCTTAGGCTCGATTACTGCACCCTTGTGAGGCACGATGGCGGAACACCGCGACGTCGGGACCCATTCGTCGGTGTTATCTTCACATACCGGGTGCCGCTCCTTTAGCCATGGTTCAAAATAAACGGCATTGTAAGGCTCATTGTCTTGTTGTTACCCTATTGTCAACGCCGGAGTAAATCTACATCGTTTGGCCGGAGCAAAAGTGCAGCAGGGATGTAAGCGATAAGGCCCCCGATATCGGGGGCCTTATGGCGTTTCGCGGGTCATTGCTGAGCGGTTAGGTCCGGCGGCAGTTTTG
>JAAERO010000485.1 GCA_024230315.1 Hyphomicrobium sp. | reverse complement strand
TCCTTGTTTGCCAGCACGTAATGGTGGGAACTCCAGGGAGACTGCCGGTGATAAACCGGAGGAAGGTGGGGACGACGTCAAGTCATCATGGCCCTTACGGGATGGGCTACACACGTGCTACAATGGCAGGTACAGAGGGCAGCGATACCGCGAGGTGGAGCGAATCCCAGAAAGCTTGTCGTAGTCCGGATTGGAGTCTGCAACTCGACTCCATGAAGTCGGAATCGCTAGTAATCGTAGATCAGAATGCTACGGTGAATACGTTCCCGGGCCTTGTACACACCGCCCGTCACACCATGGGAGTGGGATGCAAAAGAAGTGGCTAGTCTAACCTTCGGGAGGACGGTCACCACTTTGTGTTTCATGACTGGGGTGAAGTCGTAACAAGGTAACCCTAGGGGAACCTGGGGTTGGATCACCTCCTTATCTTGAAGTAAAACTGCTTAATGAGAATTCTCTTTTAAGAGCGTTCTACGAGTGTTCACACAAATTACATGATAACAAAATAAAGAAGAAAACCTTCAAGTTGAGTTTGTACTCAGCTTAGACGAAGTGATTTGACTTTATATCAAGGCGCTTGAGCTTTTTGAGATTGAATGTAGTTCGCTACATGATTGAGTGAAAAGAGAAAGCAACGACGATATAAATTTAAATAGCAAGTCAAAGAGGGGCTATAGCTCAGCTGGGAGAGCGCCTGCCTTGCACGCAGGAGGTCAGCAGTTCGATCCTGCTTAGCTCCACCATTTTGCTTTGATCGCAAAATATAGGTCTGTAGCTCAGCTGGTTAGAGCGCACCCCTGATAAGGGTGAGGTCGGCAGTTCAAGTCTGCCGAGGCCTACCAGTTTTTCCTTATGCTTCGTTATTTTACAGCTCACATGTTGTTAACGTGCTTCGCTGTGAAACGCCTTGCTTAAGAAAAAAAGGTTTCTAATTTTGGGGCTATAGC
>JAAERO010000484.1 GCA_024230315.1 Hyphomicrobium sp. | reverse complement strand
TCCACGGTATACATCCCCGCTAACCCCTCCCGATTCGGAAAAGATCAGCCTAGCCAGTGGCCGGCTTTTAAACCGCCACGCAGCTGCAATAAGCCGCCGCTCCACTGGCCCAGTATTGCGCCGCCGTCTACACGCCGCCGACGGTGTTGACGTAGACCTTGCCGTCGGTCGGTGAGACCTCAACCCCGTCAGGGTTGCCTGGGATCTCGAGGAACATCGGCGGATCGGCCGGCGCCCGGCCGTCCGCAAGGGCGTCAAGCGCGCCGTGCGGATGGTATTTGAGCACGTTTGTGAGCATCGATCCCAATGGTCCGCGATCACATCGATCGCTGCCAAGATCGGATGTTCGGGGCAGACACTGCACAATTGGGTGCGTCAGGCCGAGCGTGACCAGAGGGTTTACGCCCTGCTTCCACGACGGAGGACCGTGAGCGCATCAAGGCGCTTGAACGCGAGCTGCGCGAGTTGCGTCAGGCCAACGAGATCCTGCGCAAGGCCAGCGCTTATTTTGCCCAGGCGGAGCTCGACCGCCGGTTCAAGCCATGATCAGCTTTATTGACGCGTACCGGTCAGCGTTATGGGGTCGAGCCGATCTGCCACGTTCTGGCGATCGCCCCGTCAACGTATCACGCCCATGTGCACCGTCGTGCCAACCCGGAAGCGGCACCAGCGCGGACCAGATGGCCTGCCCCCCGGCTGATCCTGTTAAAGCGAAGGAATCATAGTTCGGGCGTATGCATCCGGTGAAGACCGCAGGGAATGAGGGTCGCGATCAGGCGGCTATGGCCTGAGCCTCCTTCCAGTTCCAGGGCAGCAGGTCATCGAGTTGCTTTGCCGGGTGGTCGTTGATGCGGGCGAGGACGTCTGCGAT
>JAAERO010000483.1 GCA_024230315.1 Hyphomicrobium sp. | reverse complement strand
TCCACGGTATACATCCCCGCTAACCCCTCCCGATTCGGAAAAGATCAGCCTAGCCAGTGGCCGGCTTTTAAACCGCCACGCAGCTGCAATAAGCCGCCGCTCCACTGGCCCAGTATTGCGCCGCCGTCTACACGCCGCCGAGACGGCGCTGCCACCAGCCCTTTCTTGCAGGTGTGGGCGCCTCTTTATTCTGCGTGTCAGAGGTTGCATCGCCGTTCGCCTCAGGCGAGGCGACAACGACGGGCTCTAGGCGCGGCTTGCTGGTTTGGGCACGTTGGCGTGTGCGTCGTGCGGGTTTCGACTCGCTCTGTTGCGATGGTTCAGACTGCGTCTCGGTGGTATCAGGAGCATCCGTTGGGTGTGCAGCGGGCTCTGGCTGCACCTCGTTTTCGGCTGCGGCCGGTTGGGTATCGACGAACCGATGCTCGCCGGGCGCTGCCTCGGAGACAGAGGCGTTAATTTCCGGCTGGTCGGCCGTGGCGCTCGGCGGTGAACCCTCCGCCGCAGTTCTGGCTTGGCGAGTGCGCCGCCCACCGCGGCGGCCTCGCCTGCGGCCTCGCTGGCTGGTGGGCTGTTCCTCGCCCTCACGGCGGGGCTCGCCATTGGCCGCTTCCAAGGGCTGGGCGACGATCTCGTCTTCGCCAGCTTCGCTCAGGTTGACGCCATCGGCGGGTTGTTCATCACTCATGGCGTCGGTCTCTGGTTGGTCTTCGCGATGGCCACCACGACGCCGGCGGCGCCGGCGTCGGCGAGGTGAGCCATCCGCATTGGTTTCCGCATCTGGAGACGCCCCGCGGGCAATGGCGCTTTCCTCGCCATCGACTTCGCCGTTATCTTCGCCTTCAAAGCCCCAATCCACGCTGACTGCGCCGCGATCAGTGCGGCGCTGGGCCGGCGACGGCGCGGCGCCCTTCTCAATGGAGAAGTTGGCTCCGGCCAGCTTGTCGCTCCCGGTGACCGTGATCGGCATGCCGTGGCGGGCCTCCATGTCGATGATGAAGGGGCGCTTGTTGTTGAGAATATAGAGCGCGACGGAGGGCACGGTCATGGCGATAAGCGGCGTGCGTGCACCTGCCGTGATCGCATCTTCTAGGCCTCTCAGCACGGCAAGCGCCACGGACTCGATTGAACGAATGATGCCCGTACCCTGGCAGTGCGCGCACTGAGATGTCGATCCTTCAAGCACGCCAGTGCGCAAGCGCTGCCGCGACATCTCAAGCAGGCCGAAATGGCTAATGCGGCCTACTTGGATGCGGGCTCTATCGAAGCGCAAGGCGTCCTTCAGGCGGCGCTCGACTGCGCGGTTGTTGCGCCTTTCCTCCATGTCGATGAAGTCGATGACGATGAGGCCGGCCAAGTCGCGCAGCTTCAGTTGCCGCGCCATTTCATCGGCCGCCTCCAAGTTCGTCTTTAGCGCTGTTTCCTCGATAGAGAACTCGCGCGTGGCCTTACCAGAGTTAATGTCGATGGAGACCAGCGCCTCGGTCTGGTTGATGACCAGGTAGCCGCCCGACCGCAGCGTTACGTAAGGGCTGAACATTGCATTGAGCTGGCGCTCGATTTGGAAACGCGTAAAAAGCGGCTCGGGCTCCTGGTAGAGGACGACGTTCTTTGCATGGCTCGGCATGAGCATGCGCATGAAGTCCTTGGCCTCGCGGTGAGCTTGGGGACCTGCGACGATGACCTCGCTGACGTCCTTATTGTAGAGGTCGCGAATCGAGCGCTTGATCAGGTTGCCTTCCTCATAAACGAGGCTCGGCGCCTGACTCTCCAGCGTCAGGTCGCGCACGCTTTCCCACAGGCGCAAAAGGTAATCGAAGTCGCGCCGGATCTCTTGCTTGGTGCGTGCTGCGCCCGCGGTACGAATAATGAGCCCCATGCCCTCGGGTACTTCGAGGTCGGTTGCAATCGACTTGAGACGCTTGCGGTCCTGCGGGTTGGTGATCTTACGACTGATGCCGCCGCCGCGGGCGGTGTTGGGCATCAGCACCGTATAGCGGCCCGCGAGTGAGAGGTAGGTCGTGAGCGCTGCACCCTTGTTGCCGCGCTCCTCCTTGACGACCTGGATGAGGATCACCTGGCGGCGTTTGATGACCTCCTGGATCTTGTAGCTGCGCGGCCGCCGGCGTGGGCGGGAGGGGAGCTCCTCGAGCGCGTCCTCGCCAGAGGCGACTTGCTCTACGCGGTCGGGGTCGGCACTGCCGTTGCCATCGACGCCTCGCAGCGCAGCTTCGCCGGCACTGTCGCTAATTTCGGCTGCCTGAGACTCAGAGTTGGCCGGGGTTTCGTGGGCTTCCAGGACTTGGGCTGGCTGCGAATTTTCGTTAGCCGCGGCTACGCCGGCCTCAGTCTCGATCGGCAGCTCGTCTGGCGCCTCGATTCTGTCGTCTTTAGGCAGCGTGGCCTTGGCCATAACGCGTGCAGGGTCTTCGGAATTCTGGTCGTCAATGCCATCGGGGTTTTCGTCGGTGGCCTCCGCCGGATCGCCCACGGTTTCTTCCAAAGGCTCACCATACGGATCATCAACGTCCGCGTCGTTGGCGATGGCTTCGCGGCGGCGTGCAAATGCCTCTGCCTCAGCCTCGGCGGCCGCTTCCTCCTCAGCCCCAGCGGCGGCTTCCTCATCGAGGAGCGCCTGGCGATCGGCCATGGGGATCTGGTAATAGTCGGGATGGATTTCATTGAAGGCCAAGAAGCCGTGGCGATTGCCGCCGTATTCGACGAAGGCGGCTTGGAGCGAAGGCTCCACGCGCGTGACCTTGGCGAGGTAGATATTGCCACGCAGTAGCTTGCGCGCGGCGGATTCGAAATCGAACTCTTCTACCCGGCCTCCACGTAACACGACGACCCGGGTTTCCTCCGGGTGCGTCGCGTCAATGAGCATTTCGTTATTGGACATGTGCGCCGATCCTTGGCGCGCCGGCGGGGCAGCCTGCCGCTCCCGGTCACAAAGCTCGGTTGAGATGGACCATTGGCGGCGCGACGCCGATCCCGGGCGCGCACTGTTTGATGTGAAAAAAGAATGAATGGGGGGTTGGCAGCAACACATGCCGATCTGGCGCCGGACATCGCCGAGCACGCCCCGCCGCGCTGACTTTTAAGCGCTGGGGCATCCAAATAGCATGTGCTCAAGTTTTTCATCTGCATAGACTTCCAATTCGCTCGCGGCGACGCCCTGCGGACACGCCCGCTCGAGGTGCTTCCATCTCGGAGGAAGGGCCGGGAACCGCGGGCGGTCCCAATGCTCCTGTCGCCTTCCTTTCTTGGGCGAATACGAGGAGTGATACAACCTGTGGTTGCCACAGCTTCAAGCGGGAGTTGGTCACATGGGCAAAAGGCTCGACCTTCGCTGAGATCTGAGCACGTGCAACCGGGTCAACAGCCACCGCTCAACCGTTTAACAGTAGAAGCGCATTACTTTCTTCGGGAGCGCCGCGACCTAGCGCGAACAAATGAGGCAAAAGCCTCCAAATAACGTCCTCGCGGCACACGTGCATTCCGCCGACAGGCACTTCTGCCGTAACTCTTGGATTTGTAGGGGTTCGCCGGGGGCCTTGCAAGCGTGATAAAAGTGCCGCTGCAAGGAGATTGCCGTCCAACCTCCTGCAATTTGAGGGGATTTCGCCCAAAAATTCGTTAAATTTGTGCCTAGAAGTTGAGTTTGGATATGTCTGGGGCGAGGCCGCCCACGCAATATGAGGTGTCGACAACTTATGCCGATTGGCGGGTGGAGAAGCTGGGGGACGGCACTGCTGATGGTGCCCGTCATGGCCATCGCGTCAGCTGCGGGTGGTGCTGCGACGGGGAACTTGGAGGCGCGTGCGAACCGGTCCACGCAAACCGCGAGCACCATCGAAGCCGACAGTGTCCGACTGGTCGGCGATCAGTCCAAGACCACGTTCTACCTCGATCTCTCAACGGGCGTGCGGCTGGAGGTCTTCACGCTCTCCGATCCATACCGCGTCGTGATCGATCTGCCCGACGTGACATTCCGCTTACCGCCGGGGACTGGTCAGGAAGGGCGCGGACTCATCTCCGCTTTTCGTTATGGCCTTCTGTCCGACGGGAAGGCACGCATAGTGCTCGATGCGGTGGGCCCCGTTCTGATCGGCAAAGCGAGCATGTCGGCGGTCGATGCTCGCAAGGTGCGCCTTGCGGTCGAGCTGACGCCAACGACCCGGGAGGTTTTTGGTACCGGGACGGGCGGTTACCGCAAGAATGCGGCCAAGCGCGAGGCACGCAAAGCTCCCGCCGTCAGGCGGAAGAACCGAACAAGCCCGTTAATTCTGATCGATCCCGGTCATGGTGGCGTCGATCCGGGCGCAATCAGCTCCACCAAGGTTCCAGAAAAACGGGTTGTGCTCGCGGTCGGACAAAAGCTTAAGGAGCGCCTTGCCAAGAGCGGCCGCTACGAGGTGCGATTGACCCGGGATAGAGATGTGTTTTTGTCCCTAGATCAGCGGCTGAAGCTGTCACGAAGCTTCGGCGCAGACTTGTTCATCTCGTTGCATGCTGACGCGATCACGCAGAAGGCCCACGCGAAGAAGATACGCGGGGCGACCGTTTATACGCTATCGGATCGCGCTTCCGATGAGGAGGCTCGCCTCATGGCCGAGAAGGAGAACGCATCTGACAGATTCGCGGGTCTCGACACCTCCGATATGGACGATGGCGGTGAGGTGAGGAGCATTCTGATCGATCTTCTCAAGCGTGAGACCGCGAATTTCTCTACCGATTTCTCCAATACCCTTGTGAAGCAGTTGCGCAAAACCATCTCTTTGTCACGCCGCCCGCGCCGGTCGGCGGCGTTTAAAGTGCTGCGGCAAGCGGACACGCCCTCTGTTCTCATTGAACTCGGATATATGACGAATACGAAGGATGAGAAATTGTTGAATTCCGCCAAGTGGCAACGTCAGGTCGCAAATTCTATCGGGACGGCGGTCGATTCCTACTTTGCCAAGAGGACGGCAAGGGCGCCGTGAGCCTCAGCGCGTCTTAAAACCTCTAAATACCCTCTTGATGTCTTCTGAAGCAGCCACGTGCGACGATGTAATGCCACAATCAATGTTAAGCTGCCCGCGTCGCATTGTTGAGATTCTGCATTACAAGGCCGCCTTAAGGATGCCCGATCAACGGATTGAGGGTTGATGCGAGCTGCCAACCATCCACTACGCCCGCCGCCGCGGAAACGTAAGCGCCGCCGGAGCGTTTTGCTGAGCTTCCTTGGCTACGGGTTTGGGGCCGCCGTGGTGTTGTTCATCGCTGCGTCCGCTGGTGCGGGTTATGTGCTCTGGAAGGTCTCCAAAGACCTGCCGGACTACGAGAGCCTTTCGAAATACGAACCACCGGTGATGACTCGCATTCACGCGCACGATGGATCGCTCATCTCCGAATACGCGCGCGAGCGGCGCATCTTCGTGCCGATCAACACGATCCCCAAGCAGGTGATCGCGGCGTTCCTATCGGCGGAGGACAGCCGCTTCTACCAGCACGGCGGACTAGACTTTCAAGGTATCGCTCGTGCGGTCTACAAACTCGTTGAGGCAAAGGTCCAAGGCAAGGTTCGCCGTGTCGAGGGTGCATCCACCATTACGCAGCAGGTGGCCAAGAACTTTCTTTTGAGCAACGAGCGCTCGATGGAGCGCAAACTCAAGGAAGCCATTCTCGCGATCCGTATCGAACGAGCTTATTCCAAAGACAAGATCCTGGAGCTCTATCTCAACGAAATCTATCTCGGCATCGGTGCCTATGGTGTAGCCGCGGCAAGCCTCAGCTACTTCAATAAAGAACTCAAAGATCTCACCATCGAGGAAGTGGCCTATCTCGCTGCATTGCCCAAAGCCCCCAACAACTACCATCCGTTCCGAAAGACCCAGGCGGCGCTGATCCGGCGCAATTGGATCATCGGCCAGATGGAGAAAAACGGCTATGTCACGTCTAAGCAGGCCGAGGCGGCCAAGGCCAAGCCGCTTGGCGTGCAATTGCGCAAATTGGGAGCGCACGTCTTTGCCGCGGAATACTTTGCCGAAGAGGTGCGCCGCCAGATTTACAAGGAGTACGGCGAAAACAAACTTTATGGTGGTGGTCTTTCTGTGCGCACCACACTCGATCCGCGCTTGCAGCGGATAGCGCGCAACGCACTCATGGGTGGGCTGGCACAATTCGACCGCCGCAAGGGGTGGCGCGGGCCGGTGTCGAAGATCGACGTTTCAGGAGACTGGGGCAAGGGTCTGATCGACATGAAATCCCCGGACGACATCTCGCCGTGGCGGCTGGGCGTAGTGTTGACCGCAGACGCGAAGAAGGCGGTTGTCGGCCTGAAGCCCACCAAGGAGCAGGACGGAAAGCATGTCGACACGCGTGAAGCTGTCGAAATCGCTTTCGAAGAGGTGAAGTGGGCCAAGTCGGCCAAGACGAAGAAGGTGCCCAAGGCCGTTACCGACGTTCTTTCTCCGGGCGATGTGATCTACGTTGCGCCCAAGGATCCTGAGGATATCTCCGGCGTTTGGTCGTTGATGCAGATCCCGGAAGTGGGCGGCGGTATCATTGCCATGGATCCGCATACAGGACGCGTGCTGGCAGTTGTGGGCGGTTTTTCTTTCCACATTAGCCAATTCGACCGAGCCATGCAGGCACGGCGGCAGCCGGGCTCATCGTTCAAGCCCATTGTCTACGCGACCGCAATCGAGAATGGTTACAAGCCGACGAGCATTGTGCTCGATGCACCCATTGAGATCGAGCAGGGTCCGGGCCAAGACATTTGGCGGCCGGAGAACTACGAGAAGGAGAAAGCCGGCGGGCCCTCGACCTTGCGTATTGGCATCGAAAAATCGCGCAATCAGATGACGGTGCGACTGGCGCAGGATCTCGGAATGCCGATGATCACCGAATACGCCAAGCGCTTCGGCATCTACGATGATCTGCTCCCCGTTCTGTCCATGTCGCTCGGCGCGGGCGAGACGACGCTTCTGCGCATTGCCACAGCCTATTGCATGCTAGCCAATGGGGGCCGGCAGGTGCGCGCAACACTCATCGATCGCATTCAGGACCGTTGGGGACGCACGGTATGGCGCCACGACCAGCGTGTGTGTGAGAACTGCAAGGCAGAAGAGTGGACGGGCCAGGACGAGCCCCAAATATTCGATGATCGCCAACAGATCATCGATCCCCACACCGCCTATCAGATGACATCGATTCTGGAGGGCGTGGTTCAATACGGCACGGGGCGCTCGCTCAAGAAGCTGGGGCGTCCGCTTGCAGGAAAGACGGGCACGACCAACGAGGAAAAGGATGCCTGGTTCGTCGGGTATTCGCCCGATCTGGTCGTCGGCGTGTTCGTTGGATACGACACGCCGCGGCCGATGGGCAAAGGCCAGACAGGCGGGCGCGTCGCCGCACCTGTCTTCGGTTCGTTCATGAAGAAGGCGCTCGCCGACGAGCCCGCCGCGCCGTTTCGAATTCCTCCTGGTATCAAGCTGGTGCGCATCAACCACCGGACGGGCTTGCGGGCATCGGCCGATCAGCCAGACACCATCATCGAAGCATTTAAACCTGGCGGGGGACCCGACGACGCCTACTCGGTGATAGGGATGTCGGACGTGCAGGAGGCGGGTTCGGTGCTCAACGACGCCTACCAGCCTGCACCGCAGCGCCCAACCTTTGGGTCGGGACGGGGCGGACTGTGGTGATCGCGGCCTAGAGCCTGATTCACTTATCTGTTGGAGACATCCCGGGCGAAGGCTGAGTGATTCCAACAAGAACGATCTTGCTCTAAGGCGTCTTTGCCGGCGTGATGGCTGGACGCGTTTACATGCGCGCCTTCGATCACTATATCACTGCATCTGAATCCAACACATCGCATTCGTTTTTGGAGTCTGCCATGCGCGCCGAATTGCAAAAGCTCGTCGATTCCATCAAGGAGGCCTTGGTCCTCTTAAGGAGGCATCTTTGACTGGGATACTGCTGAAGCTCGGCTGGCGGAATTCAACAAGCAGGCCGAGGATCCCAGTCTATGGAATGATCCCAGGAGCGCACAAAAAGTCATGCGCCAGCGCCAACAGCTGGAGCGCTCGATGGCAGCTTACCAATCGCTGGAGCGCGATCTTGAAGATAGCGTGACGCTGATCGAGCTGGGCGAGACCGAGGGCGATGATGCCAGCATCGCCGAAGGCGGAGCGCAATTGCGCAAGATTGCCGAGGAGGCGCAGCGGCGCAGTGTCGAGGCGCTGTTGTCGGGTGAAGCCGACGCCAACGACGCCTACTTGGAAGTTCACGCCGGGGCCGGCGGTACCGAAAGCCAGGACTGGGCCTCAATGCTGGCGCGCATGTATATGCGCTGGGCGGAGGACCGCGGCTACAAGGTGAAGGTGATCGAAGAGAGCCCCGGCGAAGAGGCAGGCTTGAAGTCAGTAACCATCGAGATCAAGGGGGAAGATGCCTACGGCTGGCTCAAGACAGAGTCGGGCGTGCATCGGCTGGTGCGCATTTCACCTTACGATAGCAACGCGCGCCGCCATACGAGCTTTGCCTCCGTGTGGGTCTACCCAGTGGTCGATGATGACATTGACATCGAAATCAACGGCGGCGATTGCCGGATCGATACGTACCGGTCCTCAGGTGCGGGGGGACAGCACGTCAATACGACGGACTCCGCAGTGCGCATTACGCACTTGCCAACCGGCATTGCGGTTGCGAGCCAGCAGGAGCGTTCGCAGATCAAGAATCGTGCGATTGCGTGGGCGATGTTGAAGTCACGTCTCTATGAGCTAGAGCTCAAGAAACGAGAGGAGAAGGCGTCAGCCGAAGCCGCGAGCAAAACCGAGATCGGCTGGGGTCACCAGATCCGCTCCTACGTGCTGCAGCCCTATCAGCTGGTGAAGGATCTACGCACCGGCACGCAGAGCTCCGACCCCACAGCCGTGTTGGACGGCGCGATCGAACCCTTTATCGAAAGCGCTCTGGCGCAGCGCATCGAGGGCAGCAGTTCTGTGCACGTTGATGATCTTGAATAGGCTATCGGCGGCCCCGTTTGGTAACGGCGCCGATCATTGGCTGCTCTCAGTCGGAGCGTTGGCGGTCGAAAAAAAGATGCCGACTCCAAGCAGCGCAGCGAGGGGTGCTGCCAGGCTCCAGAAGGTTAGAAAGATATAGCCGTAGGACCCGGCAATAGTTCCGATGATGAATGCAAGAACAGCAGGCGCGGTGCGTTCAAAGCGCCGCCTGGCGCACTCGCTCACGTCCGGGATGCCACGGTACATATCGATGAAGTCGATCACAGCTTGTGCGCAGTTGGTCGTCATAATTGTGGTTGAGGGGTGAGCGGCGAAGATGAGCCGTGCGTAACCGTTTTGTACCGCCATGGCCGAGACGCCAAGGAGACCTGCGAGGATCGGACCGGCCTTGTCGGGTTCCATGAGCGGCGATACCGATTGACCGACGAACATGCAGCCTAAGAGCAGCACGCCCTGCATCACAATAAGGGCACGAAGAGGGGAACGCTTCTTTTGCTCATAGCCCACCACAATGAAGCGCGTGATAGCGACAAAGATCACGAACATCGGCAATGCGAGCAACTTCAAAATGAGGCCAGAGGATCCATGCACGATGTCGGAACCTATCACTGTGAAGTTGCCGGTGATGTGAGAGGCAAATAGCCCGTACAGGGCGACGAAGCTGATAACGTCAACAAAGCCCGATACGAACGATAGGGGCACCGTCGCACGAAGTGCGCGACCCCATGGATCCAGCGGCAACTCGACGCTCGACATTGCACTCTCCCGATCTGCACAAGGATGCCGCCTGGCACGAGGGGCGGCCTGGCGCATTTTACTCGCTGCTGATGGGGGTAATGCCAGTGAGAGCTGCGGGCAAGCCGCTTGACGCGGAATTGCCGCGTCGACGCCGTTCCTGCTCCTGGACGCGATGGCAGGCGATAGGGGAGCCACTCATACCTCTCCGCTTTAGTCCGGCCACATAAGAATGCTCTATGGATATCAATGAGATATCCAAATGGCAGAGACGCATCACGAGGCGCTATGGCGCGGTTTCCCCAAGACGTTGATTGAGTTTGAGGAACGGTT
>JAAERO010000482.1 GCA_024230315.1 Hyphomicrobium sp. | reverse complement strand
TCCACGGTGGTCACCACGGCATCCAGCGCGATCCCGTTGATCCCCGTGGCCTCGTCGTCACCCGCATTGATGTACACCGTACCGCTGCCGCCGGTCGTCAGCACGGCGTTGACGTCCACGTCATCCGCCGCGTTCAGCGTAATATGGCCCGTCCCCGAAAGCACGCCCGCGTTGATCACCACGTCGCTGCCCGCCGTACCGCCGGTACGAGATTCCAGCAGAACGTCGCCCGTACCATCCGCACTCACACCCGTCGCGTCCCCGCCACCGTTAATCGTGATCGTGCCGTCATCCGCCACCAGCTTAATCGCACCGTTGCTGCCGGTCGTCAGGTCTGCCAGTGACGACAGCATCCGGTCCTCCGACACGTCCGTCGTGCCGCTGTCAAAATCGCTGCGGACCACGCCGTCGATATCGATGCTCACGGACGCCGCCGTGTTCACTTCGATCGCACCGCCCGCCGCCACTTCACGAAGATAAACGCCCGTCGCTGAGGAGGCCGCCACCGTGTCTACATTCAGATCCAGGGCCTGAGCGTTCGTCGCCGACGTCGTGCCGCCCGCACCACCGATCATCCCCGTACCGGCCCGCAGACTCACGGACGTCGCCGCACCCGGAACCGTCTCTTCAATATTAAGACTGTCGCTGTTCCCGTCCACGATACTCTCGGCCGCACTCAGAGCGATCTGATTCGTCGCGGCGTCGGTCACGCGGATCACGCCCAGCGTGATCGTACCTCCCGATTGGCCCAGCACGTCCTGACCGCCCGCTGTGATCTCGGCCGCACCGTCCATCGTCCAGTGACCGCCCGCGTCCACAAGAACATCACCGTCCGTTGTCGTGATGTCCCCCGTCGCCGTCTGCGTGATCGTGTCGCCGGCGATCAGACCGATGTCCCCGTTGGTGCTCGTGATCAGCGCCGTCTGCGAAATGTCGTCCGCGGACGTCAGCAGCACGTC
>JAAERO010000481.1 GCA_024230315.1 Hyphomicrobium sp. | reverse complement strand
TGTCGATAGCCTCAAGCCGATCACCTTTCTTCGACAGAAGCTCAAGTCGCCTGTCGGAATCGAAAAACCCAATCTGCGCCATCGTGCCCCGCCCGAATCAATCTGTCAGGCATCAGACTCGCATAAATCGGAGTATGGGTTGTTTTTCGAGGTGCCCTATCAAGAGTCCGTTGGCAACAATCATCGCGCTCGGCGTGAGATTTGTCAGGGTATTCGCCGCGACCAGATCTTTTTTGTCGACGATCAGGGTAACTAAGACGCCGCTGGCGACTATGAAGATAATTGTCGATGAGCTGAACAAGGCGTTCAGGAGAAGCACAACCCAGACAGACTGTCCGAGAAGCGCCGCCATAAGTCCTAGGGCCATGGCGGCACTGGCAAACTTGGTGGCGAGCAACACCGCCCGGGCACCGAAGCGGACAATCAGGCGAGCGGCGAACGGTGTGATGACGAGAGCGGGAAGAAAGCTCGTTGTAAGCAGCAACCCCTCGGCCAGATTGGCCGGAAGCGTATCGTCGACCGCAGCCAGCAGAATAATCGTATTCGCCGATATGGAGAAATATGCGAGAAGTTCGCTGAACCAGTAGAGGGCAAATTTCTCGTCCCGAATAAGAGACGCCAAACGGGATCTGCGAACAAGCGTCACGTCTACTGTGCGGGTCTGAAGAAATCGTATTTGGAAACGTTGGTACTGACCAGGCTCCCCACCTCGACGGAGTTCTCCATTTCCGTCGACAAGTCATGCATCGCGGCAAAGATTTTCTCGGCCGATGGCTGTTCGTTGAGGGATCCCCCGTATTCGATTTCGACCTGATCCAAGATATGGCCATTCTCGTCGACGCAGTGATCAACGGTAAACTGAAAGACGGCGCCGTCGCGCAGGGCGATCGGAATCTTCAATTGCGTCTTACGAAAAGCGTTAAGCTTCGTGAGTCCGCGATCCCGTATGAAGGTGTCTGGCGATGTCTTTTCGCCGCTGGTATCGGTTGTATGCATTGCCTGGGTGTCGCGCAGGAGGACATCGTTGATTTCGCCGGCCGCTTTCTTTGTCTTCAGCGAGCACAGACCAGATCGTGTTTCGACGACGGTATAGTGTGTATCAGGATCCGATCCGGCGCACACGTGGTAGCGGCGTGTACGGGAGAAGGCGTGCGGAAAGGGAAGTAGCAGCTGCCATCGGTCAGTGGGTTCAGACAGCCAGTCGAAAATACCGCCAAAGACTCCTTCCGGCGCAGCTCCGGAAAACTGATGCTTGACCTCGATTTCCGGGAAGGCGAGATAGGTCTCCGGCTTCACGTATTTGTGCAAAAGATGCTGCATATAGAATTCCAACGCTCCAAACGGCGCCCAGAAGCTTGACCCTTCGATGTCGCGGACCATGGGCCAGTTGTCCTCGGTCTCGCCCGTGGGATGCTTGATTTCGATCCGTGGCCCCATATCGCCAAGAAACGTGAGATCACGACCGGTTACCTTGTACAGCTCCCGCGCACTATCGGCGGTGAGTCGGTGGCTTTCGTCGTCGGTTGAATGGAGAGCGAAGTGCTGCCGGCGGGAAACTTTGATGAGGTTCGCTAGATAGGGCTTGTAGAGAATGTACAGCTCCTGACCGTCTTCCGTCGTGACCGGGGCCGGACGAAGACAATAGTTATCTTCGATCACCTCTTTGGTGTTTGGTGACTTGATTTCGACATGCCAATGCAGTGCCGCGAGATCGTCAAAAGACAGGCCGTTTTGCGACAGATTGCCATAGGTGCGCAGACGAAAGTCGGTAAGAACGTCAGGCGGACCCTTCTTCGGGTCATAGAAGTAAAGCGTCAGCGTTGACGTACATTCCCGTGGGATCTCGCGATAGCTGGCTGTCAATTCCCCCTGCAGGCAACGGTAATCGCTGCTAAACAGATCGTATTTCCGCTCATCTCGGACGACAACCCTTTTCATACCCACTTCCAAAAAACGGGCACGACAGATTGCAAGACAAGGTGGAACACAGACAAAGAGTCGGCGACATTGACTTGCTCTTGGTCGCCGGCACTTGAAACACTGTGGCTCATTGGTTTTGCTCCGTTAAGGTACGGCTTCATAGAACGAGACTCCTCGTAGGGTGAGCCTCTGCGTTGCCACACAAGAAATTGCCCGCTTCCCAACGAAAACCAATACCCGGATTTAGGTACAACTTTAGTTCAACAAGAGGTACGCATCCGGTGAAGACCGCCTTGCGGGATGACTAAGACGTAGTTCTTCTTAAGCGTGGTTTTCGCGTTGGGAGAATGAGTAGTGGGTATGTCTGGGGATGATTTTGATCGACGGTTTGACGTCGTCGCTGAAACGA
>JAAERO010000480.1 GCA_024230315.1 Hyphomicrobium sp. | reverse complement strand
TCGTTTCAGCGACGACGTCAAACCGTCGATCAAAATCATCCCCAGACATACCCACTACTCATTCTCCCAACGCGAAAACCACGCTTAAGAAGAACTACGTCTTAGTCATCCCGCAAGGCGGTCTTCACCGGATGCGTACTTACAAGACGGCCTGAGGGCAACGCAAAGGCCGCCGCGAAGGCGGCAGACCAGCATCGCAACCGCGCCTGACGCCGCGCCGCCGGCACCCACAAAGCCAAAAGCGTCATTGTTCGAGGTGCCCTAAAGTCAGTTCTGCCTCACCAGGCACGACGACCTGGATGAGCTCGTCAGCCATCCCCAGTAAGCGCGGGAGCATGAACGCAGCCATACCTGCAAAGCCCGCAAGACCGATGGCGACCGCCAAGACACCACCTGCTCGGTGCATGGCCGCCGTTCGCTGTCGCTGCGCCGCTCATAGGTGGCAAGCTGGCATCAATTGGTCGTGCGCGCAATATACGGCAACCCGTGTCTACCCTGCTCAGTTAGGACGCCGAATTTTCTATGGGATCAGATCGGTGAAAGGGTATGCGTCGCAGCTTCCGCGGCCGCAGCCGAAATCAGTTTTCGGACGGCATGAGATGGATGCCTTCGGCCAACAGACCGACCGTGACGTTGCTTCCCGGTTTGAGCAAGCGAGCCTCACGCGTCGCGATGGTGAGGCGAAGCACATCAGCGGCATCTGCGCCGATACGGATAGTGAGCAGCGTCATTTCACCGAGCCCCGTGAAGTCGATAAGCTTTCCTGGCAGCTTTTCCACTTGCCCCTTGCCAGCAGACGGGCTTGTTTCCTCCAGCACCACATAGTCGGCATGAATGACCCACATCACACGTTCTCCCTCCGTGAACCGGCCCGTCGCAGCAACATGAATAAGGCGCTCGCGCCAGCGGATACGACCGCTGCTCCTTGCTTTCGAGACCTGCTCAACCTCACCTTCGAAGATGTTGGTCTGGCCCATAAGGCGTGCAACGAGTGTGCTCACCGGGCGCAGACGAACGTCGTCGGGCGGGCCACTTTGTAGCGTCCTGCCTTTGTGCAGGATGACGATGCGATCGGCGAGTGCTTCGGCTTCCTGCAAATCGTGGGTGACGAGAATAATCGGGATCTCAAGCGAACGATGCAGGGCGGAAAGCTCCACTTTCAGCCGCTCGCGCGTTGTGCGGTCGACGGCTGAAAATGGCTCATCGAGCAGCAGGACCTTAGGATCGCGCGCAAGCGCCCGAGCGAGTGCAACGCGCTGGCGTTCGCCGCCGGAGAGCTGATCGGGTGTGCGCGCCTCCAGGCCATCGAGATTTACGCGCGCCAAAAGGCCTGCGGCTTGCCCACTGCGTAGCGGTTCGTCGAGGTGCCGCGCTGCCAGTTTTACGTTCTCCAGAGCGGTAAGGTGGGGAAAGAGCGCATAGTCCTGAAACACCAGGCCCGTCGCGCGCACCTGAGGCGAAACCATGGTCCCTGCCGCCGCATCGAACCACACTTGGTCCCCCGAAACGATGCGCCCCGCCGCCGGTCGGTAAAGACCGGCAATGGAGCGCAACACCGTCGTCTTGCCGCTGCCCGAAGGACCGACGAGCGCCAACAGCTCGCCGGGATTGCAAGAGATCTCCACGTCGAGCGGGATCTGCCCCGTCTGCTGCAGGGTCACGAGAAGGGGTGCGGGCTTAGTGGGCATGGGCATCCGAGCGCCGCCGCGCGAGCATATGCACCATGACGATGGCTGCGAAGGAGAAGGCCAATAGCACGGCGGACATCACGGCCGCATCCGCGGTGCGGAAGGCCTGCACGCCGTCGTAGATCGCAATCGACATCACGCGCGTTTCGCCGGGAATGCTGCCGCCGATCATCAAGATCACGCCAAATTCGCCCAGGGTATGGGCGAACACCAGCGCGAAGGCGGAGGCAATTCCCGGCCAAGCGAGCGGAATCTCGACACGACGCATCGTCTCAATTGGCGAAAGGCCGCTGACGAAGGCGGCCTCGCGTACATTGGGTGCGATGGCTTCGAACGCGCGTTGAATCGGCTGCACGGCAAAGGGAAGATTAATGATGATCGAGGCGACCAGGATACCGGCGAAGGTAAAGACCAGCGGCCCGCCGAGCAGTGTTGCAACGAATGCACCAAGGCGCGACTCCGGCGAAAATCCGATGAGCAGATAAAAGCCGAGAACCGTTGGCGGCAGAACCAGCGGCAGCATCACTAAGGCCTCGACAAAACTTTTTCCCGTGAAGCGTCTCCACGCAAGCCAACGCGCCAGTACAACGGCGATTGGCAGGATCAGCACGCAAGTCCAGAACGCAAGTTTCACAGTCAGCGCGAAGGCGGTCCAGTCCATGGGCCTCGTCTCCTCAAGGTTGGGGCGCGGCAAAGCCGCTACGCTCTAAGATCGCACGCACTTGTTCGCTCTTTAGGAAGGCAGCGAACGCGCGCGCAGTTTCCCCAGCGCCTTTGAGCAGCGCCATACCGTGATTGATGGGGTGGTGCCAATCCTCAGGGATGAGCGCGACTGTAACGCGGGGAGCGACTTCTGAGGAAACCGCCAGCGAGCAAGCAATGAGGCCCGCCTGAGCGGCGCCGGTCGTGGCAAACTGCGCGGCCTGGACGACATTCTCGCCGCTAACAAGCCGCGTTGTGAGATCGTCCCACAATCCTGCCTTTTGCAGCACCTCCCGGGCGGCACGTCCGTAAGGTACTACCTCGGGATTGGCAATGGCCACATGGTCGACGTTGCCTGCGGCAAGCGCATCAGCCAGACTTGCCAACTCCCCGTCGACGGAGACCGGCGAGCCGCTTAGCGCCACAAGAGCGATGCGCCCACGCGCCAAGACAGACTGCGCGTCCTGGGTACGCCCTTTGTCGGCGAGCCGCCTCACGCTCTCCTCGTCGGCAGCGAGGAACAGCTCATAGGGTGCGCCGTTCTCTATCTGGTGCATAAGACTTCGAGTGGCGGCATAAGTGAACCGCACGCGCTGGCGGGTTTGCTGCTCGAAGGCCGCTGCGATGTCGTCCAAGGCATAGCGCAAGCTCGCCGCCGCCGCCACGACAGACGCGGTCTCGGCGCGCACCTGCTGGGTCAGCGTTCCGGAAACAAAAAGAAGCGCGCACGCGGCCAGCATGGGCAGCATGCGCCGGCTACAACCCAATACCTGTCGTTGCGGCGTCATGGAGCAATCATAGCGCGCGCTTTCAAACTTAGAACAAGATCGTTCTTGATGGAATTACTCGCCAAGCTCCGAAGGTCTCCTGAAAGAACGTGAATCTTACTCTAAATCAAAAGTGTAGAGACTAATTCACATTTCACTTGGAACGGCTCAAGTGCGTTCAAGTGAAACGATCAGGCTCTAGGTATCGGATGAATTGACCGCGCGCTTTCGCTCGGCACGGCCGGTCAATTCCTCCGAAGCGGGAACATCTCCGTCTCCGTCGCTTCGCGTGAGGAAATGCGCCTTCAGATCGACGCTCGATTTGCGCCCCACGCTGGCGCGATGAAGGCTGAGCCATTTCTCCGCCTCGTCACGGCCGGCGCTGTGAAGAAAGTTAAACAACCGCCAATCAGGCTTCATCGCGCTCTCGGGGTTGAGCGCACCCGTGTAACGGCCCGCTTCAATCAGGTGGAAGCGATGCCTCGCAAGCCGGCCTAAGGGGCCGCGAGGGCCGCCCAACCACCTTTTGGAGCATTCGCGCACGGCCTCGACTAACTCAACGTCACGCATCAGCGGCGCGTTGAAGGTAAGCTGGTTGGCATGCATGGAAATCTCGCGCACGCCCTTGGGTAACTCGTGCCGGACAAGCGGATTGAGCTGAATGATGAGCGTGTCCCCGGTCGGGCTCTCCGTCGCCAGTGTCTTGATATCCGGATTGGCGGAGAAGCCACCGTCCCAATAGGCGACACCGTCAATCTGGACCGCGTGGTGCAACGTGGGCAGACAGGCTGATGCCAGCACGGCTTCCAGCGTGATCTCGTCACGCCGGAAAACCTTGGCGCGACCGCTCGCAACCTCAGTCGCAGCGATCAGAAGCTCAATGGGTGAATCGGTGCGCAGCCGATCGAAATCCAGCGTCTCTGCGAGCAGGCGACGCAGCGGGTCGAAACCCAACGGGTTGAACTCATAGGGCGACCATAGGCTCGCCACCTTCGCTAGGTGTGGCGAGTTGGTTAGGCCGTAAAGGAACGGATTGAGCCGCAATAGGTCCGGCACACCCGCCTTGTGCACCGCCTCCCACACATGGCGCAGCTTACGCCGCGCCGTGCTGCGACCACCTTCGCTCAAGCCCGCGGCGAGCGCGACGGCATTGACCGCGCCGGCGCTCGTCGCGCTGACCCAACTGATATGAAGTTGCTCGTCCTCGAGCAAACGATCGAGCACACCCCAGGTGAAAGCGCCATGCGCGCCACCCCCTTGGAGTGCTAGATTAATGCGAACGTTTCGCCGAAGGAACCGCACGTGTGCCCCTAACCCTCTGTTGACCAGCCTACCCCACGCTCTGCGCGGGATCCGAAACCGTAGCCGTATATAGTGTCATGCAATTGGCTCGATGGGGAAAACACCTAGCCAGTCGTCTATCTGCCCGACCGTTGTGCGAAAGCCATAGGCCTTGGCAAGACGTTCCTGCACTAGAACAGATTGCGGCAACCCTTCGGCAAGCGCGGTGCAACGACGTGACTTGAGCGACGAATGGTCCAACGCGATGCGGACATGCGTGCAAAGAGCGTTAGACCCTGTGCGGAATCAAGGCCGATGCTTGACTCCTCTGCGACAAGAAAGCGCGCCAACCGCACACCTACACGCATCCCAAGCGACCTAACGGTCCCCAACTAGAGGACCGTCATTCGCAATTGTGGAGACTTGGGCGCCGCTGAGCACCTTGCGATCGATTTGCTCCATGAAGGTTCCTGTCGGGTCGAGCCCGCGGGTGAGGCATTCGATGCGCACGCCGTCCTCGTCTTGCACGATGGACAAGAGGTTGTAGCGGCCAAGGGGCTCGTGCCTGTGCACCAGGCCCGCAGATCCCGAGGCAATTCCAACGACAGGGATGCTCCCGCGCCACGATGCCAAATCGATGTGGCCATCGCAATGGTTGTGCCCGTGCAGCACGAGCTCAGCGCCATGCTCGGTCAAGACGCGCTCCAGTTGGGCGGCATCGCGCAACGCTCTGCGCCGCGGCGTTTGATCGGTCAGCGGCGGATGATGGATCAGTACGACGCGTGCCACGTCCTCCTGGCCAAGACGGTCGAGAATGCGCGCGAGCGCGGCAATCTGCGCCTCGCCGAGTTGGCCGGCTGCTATGAACGGTGGTGTTCTAACCGCGGAGTTGAGGCCGATAAGTGCTGTTGGGCCCAAACAGCGCACAAAAGGAAAACCATCGCGACCCCCTTCTGCGAATCGTACACCCCATGCGTCGGCGCGCATGTAACTGGCCCAACGTGCAACACCCGGATCGCCGCGCAGAACCGTGTAGATGTCATGGTTACCCGGCACGACCGTCACGCCGTCAGGCCGGCCCAGGCCTTCCAGCCAAGATAAAGCCGCGGCGTACTCGGCCGGCAGGCCAAGATTGATGAGATCGCCGGTAACCGCGATGTGATCGGGCTGGTGCGCCTTAAGGTCGGCAACCACGAGATCCAGGCTGGGGCGCTGGTGCACGCGCCGGCGGCTGCGTTGCCAGTTGAGGTAACCAAGCCCCCGCTTGACATTGAGATAACGCAGAGGCAAGCCGCGCACCGGGGAAAGGTGCACGTCTGACAAGTGCGCTAGCGTTATGGTTTCGCTCATGGGTCCCTTGGGTCAAAATTTGCGTCCTTAACCCTAGCATGGCGCTGCAAACGGGACGCTCTTGCCAAGACGATTGCAACGCGGCCAAAAAGTCGCGGAAGAAAAACGGAGGTCGCTTGTTCTTTAACTCGCTGGTCAACACTGCTCTGCAACACTACTGACGTGTTTCGCGTGGGCTGACACTCGGCGCCCAGGGGCTCGTCCTCGGCGAGGATAAGGGCATGCTGCTGGTCCGGCATACCTATCGGTCCGGCTGGCATTTTCCTGGCGGCGGGGTGGAGCACCACGAGACGACCGAGCAGGCGTTGGCGCGTGAGCTAAAGGAGGAGACCGGCATCATCCTGACCGGGCCGGTGGACCTCTTCGGGCTTTATGCGAATTTTCGTGTATTTCCCAGTGATCACATTGCGCTCTACGTGGTACGGCACTGGGAGCAGTCGCACTCCCCACGCCAGAACTACGAAATCGCCGAACAGGCCTTCTTTGGGCGGGATGCGCTGCCGCCTGACCTCGGCGCGGGCACGCACCGGCGCATCCTCGAAGTTCTTGGCGGGGAACCGCGCGGCGGCATGTGGTGAGAGACGTAGACCACGCCGCGAGCCCGTGCTAAATCCGCGCCCCATGATGAGGAGATTTCGAGATCGTGAATATGCGCCGCGACGAGGCCGACGCCTCGTCCGCGCCGTTTGCGTTTGACCCACCCCTCACGCCGCCCACCTGTTAGCGTGGCGCTGTCTCGAAACCTTATCGAAGATCCAAGAATGCCGCTCAACATCGTATATCGGCCCGTAACGCCGTCCGACCTGCCCCGCGTCTCTCAATTGCATGCCAAGGTCTTCGGACCCGGGCGCTTTACGCGCGCGGCCTACCGCGTACGCGAAGGCACAGCGCCAATCTCACGCTTCTGCCGGGTGGCATGCCTGAAAGAGCGCATTATCGCTTCTGTGCGCTTTACGCACGTGACGATCGGCGGAGCTGAAGGGGCACTGCTCTTGGGCCCGCTTGCCGTCGATGCTGAATTCGCGGGAAAGGGATATGCGCAGAAACTCATGCGCGAGGCCCTTGAGGATGTGAAGACTGCCGGGTTGCCGCTGGTCGTGCTCGTTGGTGACGAATCCTACTATGGGCGTTTCGGTTTTGCCCCCGTGCCGCCGGGCCAGATCACGTTGCCGGGGCCCGTGGCGCCGACACGTCTGCTTGCTGTCGAGCCAATCACCGGAAAGCTCGCCACTTTTCAGGGCCTGATCGTAGGCAAACGTGTGTGATGACCAGAACAAATGCTCGTCGTATGCTCATGTAAGAATGCCATATTGAATGGCGCGTGCGGGAGGTATCACGATGCATAGACGAACTTTACTGACCGGGGGTGGCGCAGTGCTCGTTGCCGCCACTTTCGCTCAGACTGAGAACGCGCGCGCGCAGCCGACCCCCGTCGGAAACCGGGACAGCGAGTTCATGAACTTCGCTTTAGAACAAGCGAAGACGGGAGACCGTCCCTTTGGGGCGGTGATTGTACGCGAGGAAAAGGTGCTGGCACTCGGCCGCGACAGCACGAAGCGCAACAGCGATCCAACAGCACACGCCGTTATGGTTGCAATTCGCGACTTCTTGAAGGGGCATGAGCCTGATGCCTTCAAGGATACAACGATCTATGCGACGGCCGAGCCCTGCGCGATGTCTATGGGGGCGATTCTTTGGTGCGGGATCCCGCGCCTCGTCTACGGGGCCTCCATTAAAGACCTTTCCAAATTGATGCCGCAGATCAATATTTCGTCGGACTACGTGGCCGGCCAGGCGAGTTTTGCAGACATTGATATTTCTGGTGGGCTGCTTTCAGGCAATGCGCTGCGGTTGTTTGAGTAGGCCGAAGCGGACCTGCGCGCCGGTTCAACGGGCGCGGCGGACATCCTGGATCGCCTGTTCCAGTGCTTGCAGAAAGCGCGAGCGGTCTTGGCGGGTGAACGCAGAGTTAGTGCTGTGCACCTGCCCTGTCTCACGCAAGTCCGCCATCAACTCGCGCACGGCCAGCGCCATGCCGATGCTGCTCTCGGTGAAAGGCTTGCCGGTAGGGCCAATGACCTTTGCGCCGGCCTTTATGCAGCGTGCAGCGAGCGGAATGTCCGCCGTAACCGCGATGTCGCCGGAACCTATTTGCGCGGCGATCCAATCGTCGGCTACGTCGGGCCCCTCCTCGACGACAACGCGATTGATGAGCGGGCTGTCGGCAATACGCATCCAAGCATTGGAAACCATGTGGACGGCAAGCCCGTGGCGCTCGGCCACGCGTACAACCTCGTCTTTGACGGGGCAGGCGTCAGCATCGACGTAAATTTGCTCGGTCGTGTGCTTTGCCTCAATCAGAGAACGGGTCTTTCATGAGAATGGTGTCATCGCGCTCAGGCGACGTGGAGAGCAGCGTCACCGGGCACTCGATCAGCTCCTCGATGTAGCGCACGTACTTGACGGCCTGGGCCGGGAGGTCGGCCCAACTGCGCGCGCCGCGCGTCGACTGCGTCCACCCTTCCAGTGTTTTATATACTGGCTCGATGCGCGCCTGCGCGTTCTGGCCCGCCGGAAACCGGTCAAAATCCTCGCCGTTGAGCTTGTAGCCGACGCCAACCTTGATCTCGTCGAAGCCATCGAGAACGTCGAGCTTGGTCAGAGCAATGCCGTCGATGCCGGCAACCTTGATGGTTTGGCGCACGAGTGTGGCGTCGAACCAGCCGCAGCGGCGTTTGCGCCCGGTCACCGTGCCAAACTCGTGGCCGCGCTCGCCCAGACGATTGCCGATTTCATCGTCAAGCTCCGTTGGGAAGGGGCCCGAACCCACACGCGTCGTATAAGCCTTGGCGATGCCCAGCACATTGCCAATTGCGCGGGGTCCCAGGCCTGAGCCAGTGGCGGCTTGGGCAGCGATCGTGTTGGACGAGGTGACAAAGGGATAGGTGCCGTGATCGATATCCAGCAACGCCCCTTGCGCGCCTTCAAATAGGATGCGCTTGCTTGAGCGCCGCGCGCGATCAAGGAGATCCCAAGTCACATCCATGAAGGGCAGGATCTTTGGCGCGATCTCGGCCAGCTCGGCCATCAGCTTCTCTTTGGACAGTTCCGGCTGACCCAAGCCACGGCGCAACGCGTTGTGGTGCACGAGGATGCGATCAAGTTTGGGACCCAGAGTGTCGAGGTTGCGCAAATCCTGAACGCGAATGGCGCGACGGCCAACCTTGTCTTCGTATGCGGGACCGATGCCGCGCCCCGTGGTGCCTATCTTTCCCGTACCCGCCGCCTCCCTGAGAACGTCGAGCTCGCGATGCGCAGGCAGGATTAGCGTCGCGTTCTCCGCGATACGCAAATTCTCGCGGCTAACGGCAACACTTTGACTCTTCAGTTGCTCAATCTCCTGGGTCAATGCCCAGGGATCGACGACGACGCCATTGCCGATGACCCCTAGCTTTCCAGGGCGCACGACGCCGGAGGGTAGCAGCGATAGCTTATAGGTGTTGTCGCCGATGACGAGGGTATGGCCGGCATTGTGACCACCCTGGAACCGCACGACGATGTCGGCGCGCTCCGATAGCCAATCAACGATCTTGCCTTTTCCTTCGTCGCCCCACTGGGCGCCGACAACTGTAACGTTCGCCATATTGAGCCCATCTCATAACTTGGCCCCGGCAAAGCGGCCCGGGCCATGGCTGGTTATAGCGCAGATTCGCGCAAACCAAGCCCCACCGGCCTGCCGGCGCCTTAATATTGCGCCTTTGGCGACTGCAACCAAGGCTGTCGCTTCAGGCGGAATGCGTAGATTTTCTTATTGCCCGTATGCTCGCTCTAGAGCCTGATCGTTTCACTTGGAAGCACTAATTGCGTCCAAGTGAAACGTGAACCAGTCTCTACACTTTTGATTTAGACCGACATTCCCCGGATGACACTGCATCGATGATGGAGTGCGCCAATTTCCGTTCCTCGAAGCAGGAACTGCGGTAATCAGACCCTCACTTGCCGCCACTGTGGCTGGCGAGCGTCAAGTCTGGCCGTTTGGTGTTAGCT
>JAAERO010000479.1 GCA_024230315.1 Hyphomicrobium sp. | reverse complement strand
TCTGATAGTTATCTACACATTTATTGGAGTTACTGCCGGGTCATTAAACCGGCCTTTGAAGGGCTTGAGCTGCTTGCCGGGAAACTGGCACGGGCAGTTCTTAGAGGGCCTGGGGCTGGTGACAGCCCCCGGCTACTCGGCTTGCGACACGAAGTTGCATAAATATTTGTTGTGATTAAAAGTGAAAGGAGGCACTGCAATTTAATACACAACCCGGTGTTCTGCCACCGGTATCCAGCAAGGCCATGCGTCTCGGGGTACTGCTCCGTTGGGTATGAAGCGTCTTGCAACGAAGCCCGAAGAACCTCGGTTCTTGGAGAGCGAACCGTGAGGCAAGCTCAACTCTGCCAGCATCAGGGCGGTAGGGAGCCAGGATAGAGCAATAGGGTTAACAATCAGGTGAACTACTGCACTGCCGTAATCTCGCGCTGAGCCAAAGATGCTGACAGGCTCTAACCAAAAGGTAAGTGGCCAGGAAAGAAGGTTCTAACGTCCTTCTTTCGTAGATGTTGCGCCACCGGTGGACGGGCAGAACCTAAGTTGCTCATAGTGGTATTTATGCGGAACGTGGAAACCCCGTAGGTCTCCGATGCCCAGAGTGCTTGGGAGCCGGAAAGCGAGCCGTGAGGCGAGCCGACAGGACTGCGGGTTTGGGATGATGGAAAAAGCAAAGGCCGTCTTGTAATGGGGCGGATACGGATTGAAATATCATCCGGTACGAAAGTACGCCCACGTCCATCGGGTGCTTCTTTGCGAGAGAATTTGGAGAACCGATAATGAGAAGGAACCGCATATGACGGTGGCATTTGCCACTGGTGCACCTTCTGCGTGCACACAGACCTGGGCCGGTTTCGACTGGACCCTCGTCTATCAGCATGTCCATCGGCTGCAAATGCGTATCGCAAAGGCAGTAGAGCAATAGATTGCGATCATACAAAACATCGAGGTACGAAGAAATGCGCACCCTTACGATCCGTTCCATGCCGAATATTTCGAGCAGCGGCGTAACCGCCAATGGTTGCGTTGACCGAAGGATTGTAAGTTCTTGGCAATTCCGGCTATCGCGCGTATGGTCTGATAGTTATCTACACATTTATTGGAGTTACTGCCGGGTCATTAAACCGGCCTTTGAAGGGCTTGAGCTGCTTGCCGGGAAACTGGCACGGGCAGTTCTTAGAGGGCCTGGGGCTGGTGACAGCC
>JAAERO010000478.1 GCA_024230315.1 Hyphomicrobium sp. | reverse complement strand
CGGCGGTTCGTCATTTTGTATTCGTTGAGGGCCGTTCCAGGCGGGAAGCCGCTCGTGTTTTCGGGGTGAGCCGGGACACGATCGACAAGATGTGCCGGTTTTCGGAACCACCGGGCTATCAGCGCAAGAAGCCGCCGGCCTTTATGGGAACGAGCGCCGGCAAGTTCTGGCACTGGAGCGTCCCTCGGATGGGTGGCGCATCCTGCCGTGGGCGCTGATCCCGCTGTTTGCTGGCTCCGCGTTGTTGACAGCCATTGCGATCTATTTTCAGCCGGACTTTCTCATCAAGGACATGAAGCCTTTTCAAGAACTTATTCACAGCAATGCGATCTGGCTGATCCTCTTCGTCATCTGCATTGGTGCACCGTTGTCGGAGGAGTTGCTGTTTCGCGGGTTTTTGTTCTCGGCGTTGTCGAAAACGTCGCTTGGCCTTATCGGAACGGCCATTCTCACCTCGCTGCTGTGGACTGCCATGCATGCGGATTACTCAACTTTCGCGCTTATCGAAGTGCTGTTTATGGGCTTTTATTTCTCCTGGTTGCTGGTGCGCACGGGCAGCCTTTGGGTGCCTATATTCTGCCACGCCGCCAATAATACGTTGGCCTGCGGTGTCCTCTACTTTGTGAGGCTGCCCTCCTGAGGAAGGGTGCCTGCGGGCGTGGAATCAACCTATATTTCACCCCATGCAGCAGTATCTCGATCTTATGTGCATTCAGCTGAAGCCAAGATCCGCATTGTGCTCGAAGGCTTGCGCGGCGTTCTGCCAGAAAGGACTGTCGGTCGGGTTTATGACCGCTGCCGCCCTGGTTCACCAGCTTCGTGAGGCCAGCGACGAGAAGCGCTTTCTAGAAAATGCCCAGAAACCAGGTGAAACCGCACGTCAAGACCTCAAAACCGATGTTGGAGTGGCTTACTGGCTATGCTGACAAAGTTATATACTGAAATACCTAGGCATATAAATAAAAGGAGAGCATTTCAACAATAGAAGGATGGTTCCATGAAATCTGATCACAACCTATTTTGGTCAACATTCCTATCAATCTTTTGATGCAGTTTGACAAAGCAGCAGAACATTTGGATTTAAGTCGAAGTGAGCTTGTCAGACGATCTCTTTATCGAGACCTCAAGTTTGTTTTGAAGCATGAGATCGACCGAGTTTTAAAATCAAAAGCGAAAAATGCTGCACTCTACGCCAGCTGGATCCGATGTTGTTAGTCATGACATCGTTTTCAGGGAAGCCAAAAGCACAAGTTCGTAAGCAAGCAGAGAACCGTTTCATTCAACAAATGGAGACTAAAATGAAGAATATGACGACTCAGGATTTTGTCGATTTCACTCCTCAGACCGAAGAGGAAATCAGAAACGCCATTGATAAGCTCATCGATCAGGTCTGGTACAATCGCCACATGAACCTAAAGTTCAACATTGAGCAAGGTGTTGAGACGGTCGATCCAAAAATTTGGCACGGGGCTTTAAAGGCCGCAGAAACGGTGCGATTAATATATGATGCTTCGGAACTGGGTCCTTGGACGGACTTTGAATGGGGCATGATCAACGGCAAACTTTCTGCATTGCGTTGGGTGCGTGGTGGAGAGTGGGATGATCTTGATACTTGATGTGCGGAGAAGCGATAATTTCATCACATAATTTCTGAACGCCCGAGCAGTTTAAATACCAACGGAATAATTTGCGTCAGAGTAGAGAGTAAAGGAAGAGTAGTATGGAGAAAATTTCAAATCTTATGCGTGAGGGTCTTTGTGTCATCCCAGTCTATCCTAGGACAAAGCGCCCAATGATAAAGGAAGACTGGCAAAAAAGAACAATCCAGGACAATAACCTAGGTGAATTTTCAGACGATACAAACGT
>JAAERO010000476.1 GCA_024230315.1 Hyphomicrobium sp. | reverse complement strand
CGCTTCTTGAACGCCACACTCCATCGACGACGTGGGGTCCTTGATCTTGATGCCATGAGGTAAGTGTCCGCTTAAATCCAAGTGGACACTATGATTGCGTTCGCAGGGCTATGTAAGGCGCCGTTGGCCGGACGCTTACGATTGGTTTGATCGCTGCAAGTTTGCTGATTGCAACAACAGCCGCTGCGTCTGCCCACAGCTCCAGTATTGATTCGCGTCAGAATTGGCAGACCAAGCGCATCGAGTCTGGGCGTCAGAGAGGTTCGATCACGTGGTTCGAAGGCTTGAAGCTTCGCGCAGAGCAACACAAGATCACTCGCCGGAAAACCAAATACCGGGCAGATGGCCGCCTGAGCTATTCGGAGAGCAAGCAGCTGCAAAGGCTTCAGCATAAGGCCAAGACGCACATCAGTAATGAAACGCACGACAGTTGGCGTCGCGTTTGGTGGCTGCCGCGCTTCGGACTGTAAAATCCTCCACTTTTGTCCCTGCAAGCAAACGGCAAGGGGCCGCCCCCAAAGCGGCCTCTTCTTCTTGCTCCCAATCGCTACAAACGACCGGTTCCACACGTTCGCGCCGCAATGAAGCAGCCGTTAGCCAATTGGTAAGGTAGGCTTTCTATGATCAGCATGCTGGGTTTTGGTTAAATTGCGGGGTTGGTGATGGGCTCGTTGAAGTCAATTTCGGTCGACGAGATCATGAAGCGGGGCAGCATCAAGGATGTCGATGTCCTCAGATTCAGGGCGGCGTTCTACCATGATGACGTGATTTCGGCTGAAGAAGCCGAGACGCTGTTCGCTATGAACGATACCTGCAGCGTGCAAGACCCCTCCTGGGTCGATTTCTTCATCGAGGCGGTCACCGACCACATCGTCGACCAGACCGAGCCTGAAGGGTATCTGACCGCGGAAAACGCCAAGTGGCTGATTGCCCATATCACCCAGGACGGCAAGGTTGAGCGCAAGACGGAGGTAGCTCTCCTCGTCAACGTGCTTGAAAAGGCCCGCTGGTCGCCCGTCAATCTGGTCCGCTTCGCGCTGGAGCAGGTGAAAGCCGCAGTCATTGAGGGCGAAGGTCCCCTTCGTCCCGACCAGTCGCCTCCTAAGGGCCAGATTAGCGAGTCCGACGTCGAGCTGGTGCGCCGCATGCTGTACGCCTTCGGTGGTGACGGCAACGTGGCCGTAACCCGAGCTGAGGCCGAGGTGCTCTTTGACATCAATGACGCTACGGCCGACGCCGAGCCGAACCCGGCCTGGACGGATCTCTTTGTCAAGGCCGTCGCCAACGTGGTCATGGCGGCTTCGGGTCAGATGGTTCCGACCCGCGAGGAAGCCCTGCGGCGCGAGAGGTGGCTAGCCGATCGCGGTGAGCTGTCCCCTGGCGCCATGCTGTCGGCTATGGTGAGCACGAGCCTCGACGCCGTGCGTGGTGCCTATCACGATCAGTCGCCAGAGGAGCGCGCGCTTGCCCGGCTGGAGCATCAGCGAATCGAGATCGTCACCAACGAGGTGATCACGGCGGCTGAGGCTGAGTGGCTGTGCGAGCGCATAGGCCGTGATGGACGCTTGACGCCCAACGAGACCGCACTCGTGGCTTACCTGAAAAAGGAAAGCCCCAATATTCATCCCGAGCTCCAGGCCACGGTGGACCGGCTTTCGCAGGCCGCCTAAAGCCGCAATTTCTGCCAAAACGCGGCGTTGCGACGCGGGCGGTCTTGGCGCTTGGCATTGGGCCAAGCTAACTTACGCAGTATCACCAACTTAACTTCGGGTGCGGTAATGTTTACCGTGCCCCTCAGGCCGTTTATAACGACATTCCAAGCAACCGAACGGCCGCCTGGCTCAGGCGCGCCCAACCAATTGGGCCACAAGGGGTTATGTTCAAGAAGGTCCTGATAGCGAACCGTGGCGAAATTGCTTGCCGCGTCATGAAGACCGCGCGGAAAATGGGCATCAAGACCGTTGCGGTCTACTCCGATGCGGACCGCGACGCCTTGCACATCGAGATGGCCGACGACGCGGTGCATATCGGCCCACCGGCAGCAGCAGAATCCTACCTCGTCATCGAGAAGATCCTAGAGGCCTGCAAAGCGACCGGCGCGGAGGCGGTTCATCCAGGCTATGGGTTCTTATCGGAGCGCGCGGCTTTTCCCGTCGCCTTAGCCAAGGCGGGCATCGTCTTCATCGGGCCGAACCCGAAGGCGATTGCAGCCATGGGCGACAAGATCGAAAGTAAGAAGGCGGCGGCGGCGGCCAACGTCTCGACGGTGCCTGGATACCTTGGAGAAATTTCCGACGCCACGCACGCCGTCAAGATTGCCGAGGAGATCGGTTATCCCGTCATGATCAAGGCCTCGGCCGGCGGTGGCGGCAAGGGCATGCGCGTTGCCTGGAGCAAGCAGGAGGTCACAGACGGGTTCACGTCATCACGCAACGAGGCCATGGCCAGCTTCGGCGACGACCGGATGTTCATAGAGAAGTTTATCGTCAATCCGCGCCATATCGAAATCCAGGTTCTGGGCGATAAGCACGGTAATGTGGTTCACCTCGGCGAGCGCGAATGCTCGATTCAGCGGCGCAACCAGAAGGTGATCGAAGAGGCGCCTTCCCCGCTGCTCGACGAAAAAACCCGAAAGGCGATGGGCGCGCAGGCCGTCGCCCTGGCAAAGGCCGTGAACTACGATTCGGCGGGTACCGTGGAGTTCGTTGCCGGTCAGGATCGCAGCTTCTTCTTCCTGGAGATGAACACGCGTCTGCAGGTTGAGCACCCTGTGACCGAACTCATCACAGGAATCGATCTCGTCGAGCAAATGATCCGAGTGGCAGCGGGCGAAAAGCTCCCCTTCAAGCAGTCTGACATCAAGCTCAACGGCTGGGCGGTCGAAACCCGCGTCTATGCGGAGGACCCCTTCCGTAACTTCCTGCCCTCGATCGGGCGCCTCGTGCGCTATCGGCCGCCCGAAGAACACGTCAAGGACGGCGTCACGGTGCGCAATTACACGGGCGTGTTCGAAGGCGGTGAGATCTCGATGTTCTATGATCCCATGATCGCCAAACTCGTCACCCATGCGTCCACTCGCGAGGTGGCTATCTCGGCCCAGTCCGACGCGCTCGACGCCTTCTATATTGATGGCATCCAGCACAACATCCCCTTCCTCTCGGCGCTGATGCAGCACCCGCGCTGGATCAAGGGCGCTCTCTCGACGGGTTTCATCGCGGAGGAATACCCGGACGGGTTTAAGCCGCGCAAAGCGGAAGGGTCGGCGCTGGAGGTCGTGGCGGCCGTAGCAGCCGTGATCGACCACCTCAACAATTCGCGCCGGCGCGAGATTACCCACCAAATGACGGGCGAGCCCATTTCCTTTGCCAAACGGCGCGTTGTTAAGGTCGGGGACACTGAACTGCGTCTTGAGGTCTCCGGCGCCAGCGAGGGGCCACACTTTGTGTCATTTATCGATTTGATCGATCGGCCTGCCCAGACGCTGGAAATCACGTCTTTGTGGCGGCCTGGCGATCCTGTTTGGGAAGGGAAGGTTGGAGATAAGAACGTGGCGCTGCAGGTGCGCCCGGTGCTGAATGGCGTCAGTCTGGCCTTCAGAGGCGTTCAAGAGCGGATCTACGTGTACACCGAGCGCGAGGCGGCGCTGGTGGCTTTGATGCCAGAGAAACGCGCAGCCGACATGTCCAAGTTCCTGCTTTGCCCGATGCCGGGGCTGGTCAAGGCCATCCATGTGAGCGAAGGGCAAGATGTGCAGGTTGGCGACGCGCTCGCGGTTGTGGAAGCCATGAAGATGGAGAACATCCTGCGCGCGGAACGGGACGGCTTAGTCAAGAAGGTCAACGCTAAGCCAGGGGACAGCATGGCGGTTGACGAGGTGATCTTAGAGTTCGCGTGATCTCCCGCAGGGTTGCCGCCGCAAACTTTCGTTGTTCGACGCTTTTGTCTTCTCTCTTAGCGGGACATTTTGGGGAGCGGCCCTAAGGCCGGCGTTTGAAGAGGCCGCGCGCCCAAAGCCGTTTGATATGGACTAGCGGTCGGCACGAGATTACCGCTACCTGGATGAAGAGACGCGCTATTCAAGTCGGGATAGAGGGGCGGGTACAAGGCGTTGGCTTTCGTGCATTCATCGAGATGAACGCCCATGAGCTCGGTCTTGAGGGATGGGTTCGCAATCGGCGGGATGGATCCGTCGAAGCTGTGTTTCAAGGAGCGCCTGACGCGGTCGCAAACATGCTGCAACGGTGCCAAGAGGGACCACCGGCGTCACGTGTGACTGGGGTGGAACCCATTGGCGAAGGTGTCGGCACCTTTGAAGGCTTCGAGGTCCGCCCGACCGTTTGAGCCACGATCAGTTGAATTTTTCCGCTTTGCGCCGAAGACCGTCGAGGATTGGCTCGTAGGCTTCCTCGTCGTGGGCTTCCGGGTAGACCATATAGACAGGATAGACGAACTTGCGCGCCCGTTTCGGCTGCCTGAGGCGGCCACGCGATAGGTATGAGCGCACGAGCCGCAGGGGAAAGTAGCCCGAGGACTCGTTGGCAAGCAGATAATCGATCCCAGCCGAGCCCAGATCGAGGTTCAGTCCCGGATTGGTCAGTTCAGGGTAGGCGGCGGCGTGGTCTTGCTGGAAGTCCGGGCCCCAGTCGATGAACACATAGTCGCCTGCCCCGCGCCGATGCGCCGTCGGGACGCTGGTAACCAGCACGAATTCCTCATCGAAGAGATGCTCGATGGCCAGACCCGGAGGCTGAGCCGGCCGGTACATGACGGCAAGGTCGAGTGTGCCCTCCAAGAGGCGCTGAGTTAGCACGGCCGACAGCCCCGAACTGGCAGAAACCGCTATATCGGGGATATTCGTCCTCAGCCAAGAGATCCATTTGAGAAGGAACCCATCCCACAACGCAACGGGAGCGCCGACGGCTAAGTGGTCGCGATGCTGGTCAGAAAGACCAACCTCGAGCTGCGCATGCTGCCAAACGCGGACAAGCGCAAGCGCATGCTTCTGAAACTGTTCACCAGCCGCTGTGAGTTCCGCACCCGTCCTGGAGCGGCCGAAAAGTGGTCGGCCGAGCTGATCTTCAAGGTTTTTGATGCGGGCGGAGACGGTCGACTGCGTAATGTTCATCTTACGCGCTGTGTCGATGAAACTTCCCGTCTCGGCAACCATCAAGAAGGTGCGCGCGAGATTGACGTCCATGAGACTCACTTGATCGTCGAAACGCTGCAAATGACATCTATCGAAATTTTCGATAGCGGTCACCGGAAAAATCCGTTTGTGGCGAAGTTTGATTCTAATCAGATTGTGAGCGTCCCGATTGAGTCAGCTCGAAATTGACTCGTGTTGTTCGGGGTCACAATGGAAGGACAACGATCATGAAGGCAAAAGCCAAAGCGAAGAAACCGGCAAAGAAGAAGCCGGCCGCGAAGAGGAAGCCCGCGAAGCGGAAGCCGGCTGCGAAGCGGAAGACAGCTGCGAAGAGGAAGCCGGCTGCGAAGAAGAGGACAGCCGCGAAGAGGAAGCCGGCTGCGAAAAGAAAGCCTGCTAAGAAGAAGAGGAAATAGACCTCTCTCACCGTTTTTAGGAGTTGCCGCGATGCCGAGCATGGTCTTTGCGGCGTTTGCAATCGTAGCTCTTCTCTGGCCTTCGCCTACGTTAGCAGCGTCGGTAACTAACCGTGATAACAAGGATTATATGGTCACGATCATCGAAGGCGAGGCGAAGCAAGACCACGTTCTAAAGCCGTCTTTGGTGCTAGAAGGGGTTTGTCAGAAGGGGTGCGTTATCCGTTTCACCGACAGCGAGAACGACGAGTACAAGTTAGATGGCTCGGAGGTGGTGTCGATTGAAGACGGGGTCCTCTACTACGACGGGCCGGCCGCAGACGCGGCCTCGGGAGTTGGTGATGCGGGCCAACCATCCCTGCCTAGGCGGAAGCAGAGGTAGAAGAAAAACCAGCAGGTTTTGAGCGCCCGGCCCTCATCATTGGGCCTGGCGTTCTGCGTCTTAGGGGTGGGATTCGTCCAATACTGGGGATGCTAAGAGCGTTGACGAGAGCGGGTCATCGGCATCGTGTGTTGCGCCGAAGCGGTACTCAAAAGCGGTTCGCAGCGCGTTATCCACAGTTTCCATCGGTGCAGGTGAGCCAAGATCAGCGAGGCTGGTGACACCGTGCTCGGCGATGCCGCAGGGAACGATCCCGTCATAGTGTCCAAGATTGGGATTCACGTTGATGCTGACTCCGTGCAAGCTCACCCACCTGGAAACGCGCAGGCCGATGGCTGCAATCTTATCTTCCCCACCGGCTTCCCTGTCCTGGCGGCGCACCCAGACGCCAACCCGCCCAGATCGCGTCTCGCCCTTCACGCCGAGAGCCGCGAGGGACTCTATGAGCCACTGGTCAAGCGCGTGGACGAAGGCGCGCACATCGGCGCCGCGCCGTTTCACGTCGAGCATAACGTAGGCGATGCGCTGACCCGGGCCGTGATAGGTGACGCGGCCGCCTCTTCCGGATTGATGTACGGGAAACCGTTGTGTGTTGCGCAAGTCGTCCGGTTTTGTGCCCGTTCCCGCCGTGTAGATTGGGGGATGCTCCAACAACCAGACGAGTTCGGGTGCCACACCGCGTGCTATGCGCTGGGCGCGATCGGCCATGGTGCGCACACCAAGAGGATAGTCTACCGGATGCGGACTGACGGCCCAGTCGACCGGTTCGAGGTCGAGCGGCACTCCGCGGCCGTCAAAAGTGGTGTGAAGCGGTTTCATGGGATCAATGTAGGGTGCCTGGCGGTGAACTGACTAGGCCTGTCACCTTCCCGACCACGCCTTAGGGCAAAACGACTGGTTCGGGGAGGGCTGGTACAGTACGTGAACATGGGTCCGCGTGTTGGCTTGTTCCCACAGACTGAGTTGGCTATATGAGGCGTTTGTTTTCGTCCCTGGCATGCGGTCGTGGCGGAATTGGTATACGCGCTACCTTGAGGTGGTAGTGGGGGAAACCCCGTGGAGGTTCAAGTCCTCTCGACCGCACCAGCACTTAGCAGATTTCAGGCTTCCGACCTTTTGTCCCAACGGGACAGATCGCGCTTCTTTGTCCTCTTAGGTGGACGCGCAACTCTCTCTTTTCCATCAATCTCGGGTAGCGTGGCATCAATAGCCACGTCGCGGTTGCAGGGCTGTTTCGCAAGCTGCGGGCTGAGAGGGCGGCTGCATGAGCGTGTAACACGTTACCAAGCGCGCCGCCGCCGTCGCTCACACGTCCTTCAATTTTGAACAGTCATCTCTCACGCTGCAATTCCGCAATTGCTTCAGCGTTCGGTATCGACGTGCCGTGCTGCATCGCGTGGGTATGTATGGCTTTGACTGGAGTGATTTCAAGCCGAATGTAGAGGAACATCGTACAACCGCGCGCGTCGGTGCTGCGATCGCTTTCGCTGATGGAACGGTGGCAATCGGTGCGCCGATCCGTGGCGACGCCTTCGCCATAGTAGATGCTCACGAAAGCCTCGCGGACAAAGAGATCTACGTACTAGACGGCGACGATGTGCGTGCGCGTGCCGATCAATGGGGACCGGCGCTGGTATCGCAACTTCCCGCTTATACTGATGTCACCCTACCGATCGATGTCGAAGATCTGCCAATCGGATGCAGCCTCGACGCTGGGGTGTTCGATCTGCTCCCGGCCTACAGGAGCGGTCAGGTCCTTTAGGTTGGCTCAGACTACTCCGTGACCGTCTATGGAACCCTTTTGGGCGAGGACGACATGGCGGTCGCGCTTGTTATGGGCGAGGCGTATCGCGACGATGATCCGCGGCGCCGCATCGCCTTCTTCACCAATGCGGCGGGAAAGTTCGAAGCCGAGGGCCTAGCGCCGGGGGAATGGACGCTGGAAGTTGCGACGGAAGGCGAACCGACTAACTTCCTGCTCGTTGTGCCGGAAGATGCTGGGGGGGCCTCTACGCACCGGGATATTAACACCAGTTGGGCGATGGTGACATGACGACGAGCACACGGACTTACGTTCTCGGTGTTTGCGCGCTGCTAATCGCGTTCGTCGCGGCAAGCTCACCGGCGTCGGCGCTGTGCAGGCCGAGCGGAGCCAACCCGACCACGATCAGCGCAGGCACAAGCACCGTCGTCACTCCGGCTTACGATCCCGCCGCGGGTGCTGACCAAATTCACATTTTCACGGTGACAATCTCCAACCACAATACGGCGGGCAATGCCACATGCAATGTTGGCATACCTCTCCGCTTTAGTCCGGTTCAATAGGAGACACCTTCGAATGCCCGGCATTCGTGGGTGTCTTGAATGAGGCGACGCATCGTGAGTGGTTGTCTTGCCACCATGTTTTCGAGACATCGCGCGACAAGGCGG
>JAAERO010000475.1 GCA_024230315.1 Hyphomicrobium sp. | reverse complement strand
CGCTTCTTGAACGCCACACTCCATCGACGACGTGGGGTCCTTGATCTTGATGCCATGAGGTAAGTGTCCGCTTAAATCCAAGTGGACACTATGATTGCGTTCGCAGGGCTATGTAAGGCGCCGTTGGCCGGACGCTTACGGACGAAGGGTCTAGAGTGGTTGCTCAAAAATTATTTGTTGCCTAAGGCCCCCGCGAAGTCTCCGTAATTCAACCCTGAATGGCCCACAAGAACCGCCATTACCCACCCGCCTGGGATCGCCCATGGCGCATCATTTGGTTGCAACCTATAGGCTAGATGTCGTGTGCGTTCGCTGGACGTGGCCAATGTCCGCTTTTGGCACTTAGCGGACATATGGGCCCCCTCGGAAAATGTCCGCTCTTGGGGGTAAAGCGGACATCGCTGGCGCATGCCGAAATGTCTGCTTCTGACCCAAAGCGGACATGCGGCGGAGCGGGTATGCGGGTTCTCTGAGGGGCCATTAGAGTGAGGACTGATCACAACTCCCCTCCGACGCGGATCAGTCCTCCAACCCAGATCGTGACTTCCCTCCAAACAATCTGAATGGGCCTCCACCACGGCACAATGCGGCATGCGACAGTTTAGTGACAATTAGTTCTACTTTGGCTCACGATCAGAAACTCTTTGAAAGATGCTGATTTGGCTCTTGAAACGTGGCCATTATAGACGGGCCGAACCGCACCTGTCTTACTTCCCGAGGTGCTCGAACGAGAAGACGTGCTGCGTCTCCTTGAGGGGGGCATGACATGAGCGGCAAGCGTTGAGGTCTTTTTTCAGTCGTTTGCCGTCAGGCGAAAAGATCGCGAAGTCCCAATCACCGTTTCGAAGGTCCTCAGAGAAGGCCGCACCCCAGCCCTCCCCCTTTTCCATGACGGCGATGGCGGCCAGCTTGTCGCGCACGCGGCGGCCCAAAGAGCTTTCCACCACGTTGCCGTCCTTGTCTTTTTTGGACTTGTAGACCTCGCCGACAATGACCGAGCCGTTGGGTAGCTCGCTCCCCTCTTTTGCGGCCCTTAGCGCAATCTCGTTTGCAAACAGTCTTATGATCTGATCGTCATTCTGTACCCGGTCGAGGCTCAGATAGTTGTCGAATTTCGTGCTGTAATCCGCAGGGAAGGAAATTCGTTCCTCGTCGGCGATGGCTATACTCACGGCCACGCTGAGGCCCAATGCGACAGCGAACATCTTCCCGATCATCTTTTTCTCCCTTTATACCTTACGCGGGCAACGCACGTGGCATGCAAATACGAGATAGAAAATGAGGTGTCTGAGCCCTAGAAAAGCGCTACGAAGTATACCGCTGATGAGGCGCAGGGTTCAAGAAGAGGTCGTCTGGCTAATGGTGCCCAAGGGATCATCAGGGCCTGTGGCTTGCTTCGGGTCGTCGCAAATTCGGTTGGCAATTGCGCTTTTGCTGGCACTTGCAATTTTTAATCCGGTCAGATCGGCGGACATTTCGGTCCGTGAGATTGCCGAATTGCTCTTCAAGGCCCCTGCCAAGTCGCAGGTGAATTTGGCGGGGCGCGACCTTAGCTTCCTGGACCTCAGTGAACTAGACTTCAAAGGCGCCAAACTGGTCGGCTCAAACCTGCATGGCTCCGATCTCACTGGCGCAAACCTCAGCCACGCGAATCTTTCCAGAGCCATGCTCGATCGGGCGACAATAGTTGGCGCTGATTTTTCGGGCGCGGACCTTAGCGAGGCTCTCATCCGTTTGCCACATGCTGTGGGCAGTGTTGCCTTCGATCGAGCAAGCTCACCAATATTCTTCGGTGCTGACTTATCAAGCGCACGACTTGTCGCCCGGCTCGATGGCGCTGACTTTCGCAATGCGAGGTTAGAGCGTGCCAATCTGGCTCCCTATGGCGACACGACTCAGAACACGCTGACACGGCGATCGGTGATGATCGCGTGCGACTTCTCAGGCGCGATGCTGGAAGGAGCCAACCTCTCGGAAGCAATCTTGCGGTTTGCCAACTTCCAGAATGCGAACCTTACGCGCGCCAATCTCTCTGGCGCCGATCTCACCATGGCTAACCTGTCTGGAGCAGATCTCACCGACGCGAATATTGCCGATGCGAATTTTGACGGTGCTAATCTCAAGGCGACGCGAGGTTTGGGGAAGGCAGCGTGTATCAGCACGGCTCGCAACCTCAACTGGAGTGACTAGGCTGCCTGGTGCAGCTTTACCGATAGGCCGGTGGAGTTTGGCAAGCGCGGTCACTAGAGTGGGGGAAAGGTAGCCGAGTTAGGTAAGTGGGTGTTCGGCGAGAGTACTCTAATGTCCGCTTTTGGCACTTAGCGGACATTTCTCAGGTCCGGCCGAATGTCCGCTTTCGGGGGTAAAGCGGACATCTCTAGCGCCGTCTCAAATGTCTGCTTTTGACCCAAAGCGGACATTCCCAGTGTCCCAGATAACTCCGCAAGGTGGCATATCGGGATGCCGGTGGAGTAGCCGTCCAGGGTATCATTGGCGAACGTGATAGCGGGTTGGCGGTGACCCTCCCCGACTTGATGCCCATCAATGCCCATTATCATTCACAGGCTGATGATATCGACGGTGAGGCCGTCATCGCAGCATCGCAGTCGAAACATCTACCTGCGGGATATCAGTTGATCGGAGTTCGAAATGACGCGTCAGCAAGGAAAGTTTGCAATCTACGGCGTTCTGTCGGCCTTCTTTTTGGCACTGGCGTCGATGCCTCAGGCGCATGCAGAGCCGAAATACTCTGCCGATGTTCCGGAATCTGTGACAACCCCTGACAATGTCGAGACGGAACGCTTGGGCACGCTGGAGTTCTTCGATGGCATGCCCAGCCAGGCGACGGCTCAGAAGGTCTATGACAACCTTGATCTGACGCGCGGGATAACGTCGTTTCTAGACGGGATTCCGATATCTTCGTTGTACGCAATGAATCGCGGTCTCCGCGAAGCCGGCGTAAAGCCCGGCGAGATCGGAATAACCGAAACACTGCTGGATGCCCGATCTCTTCTGCTGACCCCCAATACCACCACGATTTACATACTGGCGCAGATTGACCTGAGTGACGGGCCGGTGGTCATGAATGCCCCGCCTCAAATGCTCGGCTTTGTGAACGATGCCGCATTCAGATATGTCATCGACGTCGGCCAGGCCGGCCCCGACAAGGGCAAAGGCGGCAAGTTTCTTTTTCTCCCCCCGGGATATGAAGGCGACATCCCCGAGGGCTACTTCGTCGCAAAATCGAAAACCTTTGACCATTGGGTCGGCTTGCGGGCGAGCGTCAAGGATGGTGATACCGCAACGCCTGTGAAAATGGTCAAGGAACACCTGAACATCTATCCCCTTTCACAGGCCGATAACCCGCCGCCTGAGACATTCCACAATATCTCCGGTAAGCAGTTCAATACGATCCACGCCAACAACTTCGACTTCTATGAGGAACTCAACGAAGTCATCCAGAAGGAACCGGCGGACGCGTTCCCCGCCGAACTGCTGGGAGATTTTGCTTCCATCGGCATCAAGAAGGGCCAGCCCTTCAAACCTGATGCGCGAATGAAGAAAATCCTGACCGAGGCAGCCGCTATCGCCAACGCAACGGCCCGCGCCATTTCCTTTAGCCCAAGGAAAAAGAACGTCTTCTTCTATGAGGACAGACAATGGAATTCGCCATTTGCAGGCGGCAGTCATGAATTCATTAACAACGGCGAGCGGGTCCTCGATGACCGGACCTACTTCCATTACCTCGCAACCGGTATCACGCCAGCAATGGCAAAGTCGGCTGTGGGTAAAGGATCAGCCTATGCGGCAGTGGCCAAAGACTCTCAAGGGAAATACCTTGACGGTGGCAAGACCTACAAAGTCACGTTGCCAAAACCAATTCCGGCAAAAAATTTCTGGTCGTTCATGGTCTACTCCGGTCAGCACCGCTCGATCCTTGAGACAGACCAGAAGACAGGCGGCGTAGACAGCAAAAGCCCCGATATCAAGGCCAACGAAGACGGTTCTTATACCGTCTGGTTTGGCCCCGAAGCCCCCAAGGGTCAGGAAGGCAATTGGGTGCAGACGATCCCGGGAAAGAGCTACAATGTACTTCTACGACTCTATGGCCCTCTGGAACCGTGGTTCGACAAGACCTGGAAGCCCAGTGATTTCGAGCTGGTCGAATAGCCATTCCGGCAAATTTCGCATCTAACTGAAGACCCCTCTCGCCCATGCCCAATGTCCGCTTTTGGCACTTAGCGGACATTCCTGGGGTCCGCTCAAATGTCCGCTCTTGGGGGTAAAGCGGACATTACATACACACGTAAGACAGCGGCCGAGCGACCGAAGTCGGGTGTAACCGGAAAACGGTCTTCACTCGCAGAGCTAACCCCAAGGGCCGCGTCTTTTCTCAATTTCGAACGGGCGTGAGCGCGGTGACTGGAACAGCGGCACCTCCGTCTTCTTGAAGAGCGGAACGAGAGCCATGCCAGCGACAAAGCCGCCTACGTGCGCCCAAAACGCAATCCCGGGCTGACCAGCGGGCGTCGCAGCCGCACTAAGAAGTTGACCCAAGAACCAGATGCCTAGGGTTAGCATCGCGGGCATATGGACCATCGTGACGTAAAAGCCGAGGAAGATGAGCACGCGGACGGTCGCCTGCGGGTGGAGCAAGAGGTAAGCCCCCAAGACGCCAGACACCGCGCCGCTAGCACCAATCATCGGCACCGTGGAGTCAGGGCTCAGCAACCCTTGGCTCATAGCCGCGGCAAGTCCCGTTACAAGGTAGAACAACAGAAAGCGCAGATGGCCCATGGAGTCCTCGACATTGTCGTCGAAGATCCAGAGAAACAGCATGTTGCCAAGCAGATGCAGAAAGCCCCCATGCATGAACATTGAAGTGAAAATCGTTGTCCAGGCAGGGATGACCGTAAGTTCGGGGCTAAGTTGCGCCTCTCCGAAGATGCGGGCCGGTATCATGCCAAAACTGTAGACCGCGGCCTGTCCAGCTTGCGGGCCGAGCGAGATCTGGAAAAGATAGACGAGACAGCACGCGGCAATCAGTGCCACGGTGACGACAGGCGTGAGCCGCCTAGGATTGTCATCAGAAATCGGAAACATCGATCTGGAGTATCGCTTGCCCTTCCCCCTCAGGAAAGGCACGGTTAGCGTCAAGCGCTATTCGGTCTGCTGAAAAGCTAGCTGTCACACCAACCGCATGAAGGAAGCCATCGGCCGCGCGGTCAACAAAAGGGCGCTCCGGAAACTTTTCGGGCATGGATCTACATGCCTTCGGTAATTTGCGACTTTGCTTCTCGACACACAACCAATCACACTACTCAGCGCCCGGGAGCGGCCAGCATCAATGGATCTTTGAATTGCATGATCTGCCGCGTGCCTTCTGCATCGATGACTTCGAGGCTCAATAGCCGTCCGGCCTCTTCTTCGACAAAGAGTTTCTGAGGCTTGTGGATCATGTGGTCGAGCCCTTCCAGGGCGACCTCAACAACGTCGCTCTTCGGATCGTACACTAGTCCGATAAGCGGCACCCATTCCGCTTCTATCTGATCACCGAGCTTAGCCGAGGCGACCTCGATTTCTGCCTGCTTGCCGCTCAGGCCTTTTGAAACACGGTCCAGAAAAGGATGCCAATCTCTTTTTTCAAGCTCTCGGGCCATATCATCAATCCTTAACTGTCAATCGGGTCGCCTTTCCGGTCTATGTCTTGCGAATGGCGATTTTTTTCGCAGCAGTTTGGGACGAGGTCCGCTTGGCGATCTTCAGGCAGAGGATTCCATCGTTGAACTCCGCATCGATTTTGTCGCTATCCGCATCTGGCGGTAGCCGGAACGTTCGCTGGAACGACCCGTACTCACGCTCAGAGAAGAAGTAGGTGCGACCCGTTTCCTCATGTTCGTATCGCTTCTCGCCGCGGACCACGAGGCTATTGTCCTCAGTGGACACGTCGACATCTTCCGTTTTGACGCCAGGAAGTTCGACATTGATCTCGTAGTAGTCCTCTAGCGCGGCTGCATCGGAACGAGGGGCAAACCAATCCGCAACCCTCTGACCGATATTCCGCAGCGGTTCGTACAAGTCTGGCAACCAACCGGCTGTATGATATTTTTCGACCATCATTGCCTACCTTTAGAGCAGTGAATTCGTGGGGCCAGTCTGCAATAGAAACGGGGCCTCTACCTTGATCAGGCTCAATCACCATTGGCCATTTGAGCTGAGCCTTTCCAAGATCTCGTGCAGCCGGAATCAGCTCTCGATGAAAGGCTAGGTGTCGTGGTCAGCTAATGTCCGCTTTTGGCACTTAGCGGACATTTCTGACGGCTGGGCGCATGTCCGCTCTTGGGGGTAAAGCGGACATTGGTCACGCCCTGAACCGCCCCGGGTTTGTCGGAGGCTCCAACTCTTGAGAGATTGGAGCCATGACGAATCAGAAGGTATCGCCGAAGTATTCGCCGGAGGTGCGCGAGCGCGCCGTGCGGATGGTATTTGAGCACGTTTGTGATCATCGAT
>JAAERO010000474.1 GCA_024230315.1 Hyphomicrobium sp. | reverse complement strand
TGCCCTGCGAATGTAAAACGTCAATCTGACGCAGCTTGGAAACAATCTCTTCAGGCTTGTGGTGCTTCTTTGGCATAATCAGTCCTCCTCAGGGCTAAAACCCATACTTCGAGTCGGACCACTTCACTGGGGGTGGATCATAGGGCCGGGCGCGGCGGTCTCGGTATCTGTGCGAATTCGTATTTCTGCCGGGCAGACGGGTGCTACAGCGGGCAGCTACTTGGACACGAGTGTCACCATCGGCATTTATGAGTTGCTCTTCGGTCTCCCGTTCAGGATTGTCGATGAAGCGTCGTTCTCAGTCAGCGCATTGATCGTCGGCAGCTGCGTGTTGCCCGCACCAGACGTGTCGAATCTGAACTTCACATCGGCCATCAGCTCGGGAATTCCCAACCCCGGCTTCGTGTTGCGCTCGACATTCACCGGGGTGAGCCGCACGTCGCGCCATCGCGTATCCGGCTGACGGGAAGCCAGATGACCCCTACGCCGGCCACGGGCGCTATTGCGGGGTTCGATAATTTCATCAATTACCAGGCTATCGGGCAGTTTGGGGCGGCGACGGCCACGCTGAGAACGGATACTGCGACACAGGTTACGTCGACGGGTACGAACGTTGTCAGCGGGGCAATCACAGGGGCAACCATCACCGTAGATGTCAACCTTCTCGCCGGACAGCCCATCATTGCCGGCAACTACTCATAAATTCTGACCGTCACGATCGACCCGAGCCTCTAGTGCGCGCGCAGCGGCAGGTCCGCCGCCGGGGCACGCAACGTTCAGGATCGCGACGCCAGCTACTCCCGATATCTTGCCCTCCCCCTCGTAGCGATACCAGTTTGCAAATCATGATTCGGCGCAAATTCTGCTTTGGGTCCAGGCTGTGTGAGAACGCGCTTGGTCTGGTCGTTGGATCGCGTAATCACGCATCGCGGCCGCGATTTGACAGATTGCGCGGTTTGGTCTGAACGGTTCGCCAGAATCGGGCCGTGAGGGCCGACAATCTCTCCTCGAACCGGTTGGACGGGCTCATCCGGACGGCAGGACAGACTTATGCGCGGATGGCCGCGGATCAATGGGCCGATACCGAGAACGCTCACCAGGCGTTTCATGTGGTAGGCCAGAACGGCCGGCGCCATTTCGGTTGCGACATTCGCGAGCGTTTTCATCTGGGAGTGCGCTGGTCCCATCCAC
>JAAERO010000473.1 GCA_024230315.1 Hyphomicrobium sp. | reverse complement strand
GATCGCAGACGTCCTCGCCCGCATCAACGACCACCCGGCAAAGCAACTCGATGACCTGCTGCCCTGGAACTGGAAGGAGGCTCAGGCCATAGCCGCCTGATCGCGACCCTCATTCCCTGCGGTCTTCACCGGATGCATACCCGAAGACAGCGGCGGACGGTGTTGAAAATCGCGAGACGCGAGCAACTGCGACGGCATCTTCGAATTTGCGGTCAGGACCCAGCACCAATTGGAACTCTGTGCCGGCGGATATTTTTGTCGCCTGGTGCGGGTTCGGTTTGAACGCGGTCAGCGCCGCGATTGAGAATCAGCACACCTTTTGCAAGCGTAGCCTACGATGAACGCTACACACCAACTAGAGCGAGTGTTTGAGCCGATCTGTTGTGAAGTGTCAACGGCGGAGTAAAAACCGGCCACCGTGGCGGAGTAACATTAGGCCAGCTGATGTAGGGGCGGTTGAAGCAGGAAGGCCCCTTTAGCTAAAGGGGCCTTCTTGTTTTCGGCGGTTGGTGTGGTGCTGTCAGGTT
>JAAERO010000472.1 GCA_024230315.1 Hyphomicrobium sp. | reverse complement strand
TGATCGCAGACCATTGGGATCGATGCTCACAAACGTGCTCAAATACCATCCGCACGGCGCGCTCGCGCACCTCCGGCGAATACTTCGGCGATACCTTCTGATTCGTCATGGCTCCAATCTCTCAAGAGTTGGAGCCTCCGAAAAACCCGGGGCGGTTCAGGCTGTCGCTGCGGTGTTCTTTGGGTGCGCCGCCAAGCGCCCACAGCGCGTTCTGCAAACCCTCAGCAAGCGCTACGTAGCTTTCACCCCCAAGGATTACGTGGGCGTGTTCGAAGCCGGAGAACGCCAGCCGGAAGTGATAAAGGCGATGATCGAGCCGAGCACCGGCAATCCTCACGCCGCAGGCTCCCATGGCGGTAAAGTCGGACAGACCCAGACGGCCCGGTTCATGGGTCTGGCGAAAGATCACGTCCTGCTCGGGACCCTTTAGGGCCCGCCAGGTTCTGATCCGTCGCTCCAGCGTTCGCCGGATACCGGGTGAAATCTCAGGATGCCGACGGCCAATCTCCTCGAAAACGGCGACCGCCCGCAGACCGGGCGCGGCCTCCAGCATGGGTACGATCTCGCTGTCCCAGACCCCGGCAAGCGGATCGGGACGGCGACGAGCGCGGGGCTTCTTTTTCTGCGACGGGAGCTTCGGATCAGCTTCGATTCGATAGCCCGTTGCGGTACTGAACCCGGACTTCGCGGCGGCGACGTTCGGGGTGTCGGTCTGACGGAAACGCATATACAGCCTCATCTGACGATCGGTTATGTGGAGGCCGGGCAATCGCTGATCCTTCTTTTGCTCGAAGAATCATATGCTTGCTCCAACCGCTCATGACCGCCATACCGCGTCCCAAAAGAAACGCGATGCCGCTGGGGAACTGGCGGAGGGAGGGCTAAACGGGGTCCGACTAGAGAAAGTACCTGAAGTAGCGTTAAGCGGCATCGGCCTCCGACTGTAGATGTCGGGTAAGACCCTTAAGCCGCGCCACAGCCGATCGGCTCACCGGCCGTGATCAGTGTCATTTCGGATATACCCAAAGCGGGCACAAGAAGTGCACACTTTTACAGCGTCAAGGCTGTTCACTTTGGGTCCGATTCCGGTTATTGAACAAAAGTGGCTCTAGGCACACCCAAAATAGACAACACCATGGCCCGCATCGGTTACGCTCG
>JAAERO010000471.1 GCA_024230315.1 Hyphomicrobium sp. | reverse complement strand
GGACGCATCGGATTTTGCTTCACCCGTTGGGTGCACCATTATGACCCCGCATCTATTCGCCTAAGATGCTGATGATAATATCTGAATCGGTAAGTTGGGCCTCTCTCTAACCGACTTATCTGGGCAATGCGGGTTAAGGTCATTGTGTAGTCACCGGCAGCTTCCGCATAATAGTCCCGCACGCGGATGTAATACTTCGTGTTTGGCTGTGCCTTGAACGTGTAACTCGCGTCTCCGCCCCCTGTCTTGTTTATCTGATGCCCAACCCAAGTTTTGTTGGCGTCATAGAGACCGATCTCAGGACGCAACGTCGTGGAACGATTTTCTATGTCAATACGTACGTTGACTTCGTCGTCGCCTGTCTTGAGCACGTAGTAGTCCATGTCATTCTTATCCATGATGCTGGCCTCCACCGTCGCGCCGACATTAATCGTCCTAGCTTTCAAGATGTCGCCGTTTGGTTCATGGGCATCATAGGCCTCCGCAGGCACGACGCGGATCAGGTACACACCGACATTCTCGCCATAGTAGTTGCTAGCGCGCACGATGTACTTGGTGTTGGGTGCTCCGACGAAGCTGTAAGTAAGATTGGCTCCGCGGGTCTTGTTTAAATGCGTGCCAAGGTGCGCCTTCTGCGCGCTATACAACATCAATTGTGGTTCGAAAGTTGTGGAGCGGTTCTGCAACTCGATGCGGATCCAATCGCGATACGTATCCGGCGTGGTGAAGGTGTAGAAGTCAGCATCCTTCGGTCCGCCGACCGAACCCGTGATCCATTTGCCCCGCGTCAGCTCGTTCGTCGTGGGCATGTCGTTGTTGGGCTCGCTTTCTTTGGCTTCGATGGCAATATTGCGCGGCGGCGTCGCCTTGAGTGTTTGTAGCGCCTGTTCCTTCGCGACCTGGACCACCTGCTTGTTGAACTCGCGTGAGATTGTGCGCGCAGCTTCGACTTCCTTAGTGATCTCCGCTTTGATGGATTTGTTGATCTGCGGCTTGCTTGACGCCGGCGATGCCGGAGACGCGGGTGCGGCACTCGCCGCGATCGAGCCCGTCGTGAACTCTTCCCGTATCGCGGAGCGCACAATGTCGACGATGTCCCCAATGCGCGATTCGTAGGCACGCGCCTTACCCTTGCATTGCAGGAACTGCGCGGGGTCGAGCCGGCCGGCATCCAGCACTGTGCAGCAGGTCTTGAGGTTGAGCGCCGCCATCTGCGCGCGCGCGCTGAGATCGACGAGCTGCTCGCGGCCGATCTGCAACTGGCCCTCAGTCTTCAAAAACTTGATGCTGGTTGTTAGTCCAACGGAGGTCTGTTGGAAGATTAACTCGCACGGCGCCAACTCACCTTTGGCGAGATCGTAGCCGAGGTAGACGATGGCCATGAGGGCGAGTGTGCCGCCCATCGTGCCTATCGGAATGGCGTAACGGGCGAATTGCGATCTTCTGGGCGAATTCGATGGCTTCTTGACGGTTGGATCGGTCAACGCAGCCTCCCCCTCGCATATCTACTGGATACAGAGGATGCATACCACGACATGTGTCCGTGTTGCAGCGGTCGCGGCCCAATTGATCAGTGGAAACCTTGCTCGGCCACGCATTCAGCTCCAGCGCCTGTTGCTCCACATCCACTGCTCGGGCGCCTCGCGGATCCAGACCTCGAACTGTTTTTGCATGTGAGCCATGATCCAGCGGATGTCTTCGGTTTGATTGGCCGAACGCGGCACGCGCAACTCCTTGAGTTCAATCTCGAAACGGCTCTCGGTCCCAATGCGCTTGCAGCGCGACAGCCAGATTCGGGCCCCCACGCGGCGCGCGATCATTGCGGCGATCGCTTGCGTTCTGGCGTCCTTGCCGAAAAATAGCACGGGGATACCTTTGCGGTCATAGAGATCGCAAACAAGACCAAGCCTACCGCCGCGCCGGACGAAATCCATGATCGCGCGCGCCGTCTTCTGATCGTCGCCGTGCTCGCCCACATTGCCGCGCCCGAACAACCCGTCGGGGTAGAGGTCCTTGCGCTGGTCGCGCAGATACTGATCGACATAGGGATTGTTGACGGATCTGTAGACGGCTGCCGGGTTCGCGCCCGCCCAAGTAAAGGGCAGGATTGCCAGCTCCCAATTACCCATATGCAGGCTGATGCCGACGGCCGCGCCGAGTTTGTCCTTATAGCGCGAGAAGATGTTCTGACTGATGATGTCAATGCGCTCAGGTTCGGCGAGGAAGCGATCAATGCGCATTGTCTCTGCCATCACGCGGCCGAGATTCTCCCAATGCGCGAGCGCGATGGCAAGGCGCTCCTCTTCGCTCTTGTCGGGAAAGGCTATGGCAAGGTTGTCGAGGGCGCGCTTATGCCGCTTCGGGTTGATGATGGGGGCCACCCGGCGCCAGCAGGATGCGGAAATGCGCGTTGCCACGTTGAGCGGCAAAGCGCGAAAAATCCCCGCCACAAGGCGGAGCCCCACGTATTCGAGCCGGTACTCCAGATCCTGCAGTCGGAGAATGGTTTTCATCGCAAGATGTGTTCGGGGTGGCCAAAGGAATTCGTTGAACGAGTGGCTTGGTGTGATGCCAACCGCATCCTCGCTCGTCAAGATGGGTGTGCTGATGAATCCCCGTCGGCGAGCATCAGGCGGGGTGTTACGAAGGAGGGGGAAAGCCCCTCGCGGATCGCGAGCCTGCGCAAGGGCCCAATGGCTTTGAGGGCATGCAGGCCAAGGCCGCGTATGATTTGAATGGGGAGAAACCCAGAGATCAGGCAACGGTTGAGTACGTCAATTGACCAGGCTCGCGTGGCGATATCCAAGGAGCGGGCGTGTGTGTAGGCAGTGAGCGTTTCAGGCCCACCAAAGTCGCGGCCTTGTTTCAGTGCATCGCCTATGCAGTCCGCGAGGATGGCCGCGTCGCGCAACCCAAGATTGAGCCCCTGTGCACCAATAGGTGGCAAGACGTGCGCAGCCTCCCCAACGAGGGCCACGCGGTTTTGGCCGGCCGCGTCAGCCTTGAGGCCAGAAAGAGGAAAGAGCCTGCGTGCGCTCACCTCTTCGACGGGGCCAAGTAGGCCTTGCAGACGCGTCTCAAGCGCATCGCGAAACGCTGTATCGTCGAGCTGTGCCAGACGCCGGCTGACGGCAGGGCGCTCGACCCACACAAGGTTGGAAGAGCAGCCAGGTGCCGGTACCACGGTCAAGGGACCGCCCGCGCGGTGAAACTCGGTCGACACGCCATCGTGGGAGCGTTGATGCGTAAAGGTGCACGTCAGCGCGCTTTGGTCGTAGGTCCATGTCTGAGCAGCGATCCCTGCCGCTTGCCGGCTGAGCGAGTTGCGGCCGTCAGCGCCAATGACCAAGCGCGCGGCCACCTGACGGCATTCGGCAAGCTTAAGGTTGACTTGGCTGGCGCCGATCTCGAGTTCCCTAACGCTCGCCGTTTTTATGACCGTGAGCGTTTCGGCTGCCGCCGACCGGGCGCGCATGGCCTCCACCAGCGAAAGGTTGGGCACGTTATAACCAAACGTCTCAAGCCCTATCTCGGCTGCTGAAAACAAAACCTCAGGCGCGCGCAATAAGGAGCCGGTGTCGTCGACAATGCGGATGGCGCGCAAAGGTTCCGCAGTGGCGTGGCAGGCCTCCCACGCGCCAAGATTTTCCAGTAGGCGCACCGAAGCGGTAAAGAGCGCTGCCGTCCGGTTGTCAGTTCGCGCGGGCGGTGGGGCCAAGAGGGTGACGCTTAGGCCCGACCGCGCAACACTCAAGGCGGCCGCAAAACCGGCCGGTCCGCCGCCCACAACGGCCACATCGTACTGAACGGTGTCTTTCATATCACTTTCACGACAGCTCGAGTGGGTATGATCTGCCCCGGTTGTCGGAGTTTTTTCCCTTCACTTCAATACCCAGCTTGTTGCTACAGCCACAGCGCTTTGTCACAAACCTTCATACGGCGAACTGCACTTTACGCCCATCGATTCGCTCCGATATTGCCGTCTCTCAGAAGCTTCAACGTGAGGCCATTGTGCGCGGGGTGGGGCTTCGCGGCCCGTTCCCGTAAACTAGTTTCTGAGTCGCGTCGTTCAATCAGCGAATAGAGGAGTGGGTAGGGAGAATTCGATGTTGAACGGTGAATTGAGGCGGCGGCCCGTGTGGACGGTCAGCCTTTTGGTTGGCGGATTTTTTCTCGCAGGCAGCATCACGGCTGAGGCTGCTGATTTTGGTGGCAACTGCTGCGCTGATCTGGAGGAGCGGATCGCTGAACTCGAGGCGACGACCGCTCGTAAGGGAAACCGCAAAGTTTCGCTCAGCGTTTACGGCAAGGCGAACCTGGCCGTCATGTTCTGGGACGATGGCGTTGAGGACAACGCTTACGTTGTGACGAATGATTCATCGCGCACGCGGATCGGCTTTAAGGGCAAGGCGAAGATCAGCAGCGACTGGTCGGCCTATTACAAGATGGAGCTAGGTCTTCGAAGTGGCAACTCCAAACGCTCCAATCAGTTTGATCCGACCGCGTCGAACAGGGCCCCTGATCTTCGTCATTCCGAGTGGGGCCTCAAGAGCAAGACGTGGGGCAACTTCGGAGTTGGCTTACAGAAGAACATCACCAAAGATATCACGAATATGAATCTTGCCGGTACCGGCGACGTTGGCAAGTATTCCGACGCGGAAAACTCTGGTGGCGGATTTTTCCTCGTCGCGAAGGGACAAAGTGCTTTTGCTGACGGCACCCAATGGCGCCGTTTAATCGCGCGCACTGGGACCGCGCCTGGCGAGGGCGAGCGCATCAGCGCCGTCACATACTACACACCTTCGTGGCACGGTTTCCAGATCGGTGCCGTGTGGGGCGGTGATGACGCTGGGGGAATTGGCGCTCTCTACAAGAATAAGTTTGGCTCCGTGAAGGTGAAAGCCGGTATCGCCTATCAGCAGAACACGTCCAATCAGGACCGTTCTGACTTGCACGGTTGTCCAGGCAGAAACGCGGACTCCGGATCCCCTATCCCCAACGTGAGCGATACGGACTGCGACGCCGTAGGCGGCTCGATTGCCATAATGGATACGCATAGCGGGCTGTATGCCCAGTTTGCCGCCGGCAAGATGTGGGACGATACGGTTTCCGCACAGTCGAATTTCGTGGGCACCAACGTTGACGACGAGTACACGTTCTGGGTAATCGAAGCAGGCATCCAGAGGAACTGGCATCCGCTTGGGGCGACCACGTTGTTTGGTCAGTACTACAAGTACGAGGGCGGAGGCATCAATCAGACCGTCGTAGGCGGCGATCCCATCAATACTTTCGGTGAAGACGCGAAGATTTTCAGCAGCGATGTCACATTTTGGGGCTTAGGAATTATGCAGAAGATCGATGCTGCGCAGATGAAGCTTTATAGCTTCTATCGCCACTATGATTTCGACTTAACGCTCGCCCGCGACAGTGTGGTCCAAGCGTCTGCCCCGCTCGAGGACTTCGACGTCATCATGTCTGGCGCGGTCATCTACTTCTAAAGTTCTCTCATTAACTTTCGCACCAGAGGAGCGGTCCCCTACACCAGGACGGCTCTTTTGGATTCTGCGGCCCAGGACGTCAGACGTGAGCGTCCGGCAACGCCTTTGCTCAGCCGTTCTGATCCTATCGCCACGGTAGCAATTCGTCGATGCGATTGATTTTATGATCAGCGATGCGATCCAGCGTATCGGTGAGCCAGGCTTGTGGATCGACGCCGTTGAGCT
>JAAERO010000470.1 GCA_024230315.1 Hyphomicrobium sp. | reverse complement strand
CCCACCTAACAAGCTTATCGATCGCCTCAAGCCGATCACCTTTCTTCGACAGAAGCTCAAGCCGCCTGTCGGAATCGAAAAACCCAATCTGCGCCATCCTGCCCCGCCCGAATCAATCTGTCAGGCACGGCACTCGCATGGCTCGGCGAATGCGATATTTTTCGCGGTTCCCTCTACCCTTATGATTTATGCACTATGACCCTAGAGCAAGATTCACTCATCTGCCGGACACGTCTCAGGTCCCGCGACACAATAGCAGGGCCTTCGAAATAAGATTCTCTTCGTACAGGTCAGGCGGTGGCCGTGACGGACGTGTTAATCCAATCCTCAAGCTTCTTCTTCTGCACAAGCGCACCGGTGTGCTGAGCTGCGACCTGACCGTTCTTGAACAGCAGAAGGGTCGGCATTGCGCGGATGCCGTATTCGCCCGTGACCTTCGGGTTTTGGTCAACGTCGAGTTTCACGACTTTGACCTTACCCTGCATCTCGTGCGCGATTTGCTCGAGCGCGGGAGCCATCGCCCTACACGGCCCGCACCACTCGGCAAAAAAGTCCACCAGAACTGGATCGGAAGACTTTAAAACTTCCTGCTCGAAGGTGCTGTCTGATACGTCAATGGCCATTTGGATGGTTTCCTGATCGATGCCAAAAATCTTGTGTTGGGGCAGCATCCGTTAGAGCCGGAGGTTAGGAATGCGCCTCGTTAGCGTCAAGGTGACTTAGGTTGAGATCCCACAGGCGCGCGCAATAGGTGTCGAGAACTTCAGCTGGGATTTGCATGATTCGCGGCACCTCGGTCCAGAGCAGGGCGGTTCGCACTGTGCGGCCAGGGTAGATCGCGCCCAACGCGAGCGAATAGGCGGCAAGCTGAAAAAGATAAGCAGGCGCAACGCCTTCGACCGTCATGGGGGGTGGTCTGTTGGTTTTGTAGTCGACGATCAGAACCTCATCGCCATGGTCGACCAAGCGATCGATCTGACCAATGAGCCTGAGGGGTGGCTCCTTGGATTTTGGATTGGCGATGAGCGCCACAATTGGGACCTCGGCGCGACTGTGTGGCCCGAACAGCGCAGCGAACTCTGGTGCGTTGAGAGTTGCCAAGGTCTCCTCAACGATGTTGCTGCGAACGCTCGCAGAGAGTTCAGCGCCGCGTATTGCGATGAATTCTCTTGCTGCCTTTTCCCGGCCGACTTGCGGAAGCGTGGGCAGGTGCTCAAGAAGCGCATGCGTGAGCGTGCCGCGCAGAAATCGGTGCTTGCTCGTAAACGATGTGGGTGACGGGATTGCCGGCTCATCGGCTTCGTGGGCACCCTGTTGTGTGGGTAGAGGCTCACCTTCATCGTCTGGGGCATACGCCTCCAGGCGTGATGGTGCGAGCGGTATTGTGAGGTTTGGTTCGCGAGGCGCCGGCCGCGTTGCCCAAGGAGGTAAAGGCTCGGCAATGGAGTCGTCGGTCAGGGCTTGTTTCGGCGGAACCGGGGCTGCCGACTGCCGTTCGCTCCAACGCAGAACCTTGGTGCCGCCAGGGCCCTCGGTCTCTTGGAGAGAGGGGCGCAGGGCCTCGTCAATGAGATCGTACCAGCAGCCTGACGCGCGGCCCTTTTTGCCTTCGAAGCCTGCGACGTAAAGCCGATCACGCGCGCGTGTCATCGCCACGTAGAGCAGCCTATGGCGCTCCTCGGTATCGATCGCCTTTTGCAGATTGCGCGCAGCAGAAATTGTCTTGAGCTTACTGGTTCCTTTGACACTCCAGACAAACGGCTTGGCTTTGACGCCTTGCGGCAACTTCATGTCCGCTAGTTCGAGCAGCGCGGTGCCGGCGCTGCTGGCAGCGGCGCTTGTGCACGTGTCGGGTAGAAATACGATCGGCGCCTCAAGTCCTTTGGCACCGTGCACGGTCATGACCCGCACCTCGTTGCGCCCGTGCTCCATGTCGCGCTTCACCTCACGCTCGGTTTCGCGCAAGAAGGCGAGAAAACCAGTGAGCGAGGGTGCGGCTGCATCGTCATAGCTGAGCGCCAAATTGAGGAACTCGTCGAGCGGATCGGCGGCTTCTGGTCCCAGGCGCGCGAGAAACTTTGCGCGCGCACCCTCACGATTGAGAATGCTTGCGAAGAATTCGAACGGCGGGATGAAGTCTGCGCGCGAACGCCAGCGCTTTAGAGTTTCGGTGGCTGCCTTGAAGTGCGGCTTGGCGTCCGCATTGGCAATGAGCGCAGACCATAATGTGCCTTTTCTCCCTGGTGCCAATGCGATGAGGTCATCGTCATCAAATCCGAATAGCGGGCTCTTGAGGATTTCGGCGAGCGCCAAATCGTCCTCGGGCAGCATTAGGAAGTCCCCGAGCGACACGAGGTCGGCAACGGCGATCTGTTCGCTCATGCGCAGACGATCGGCGCCGGCGACGGGAATCCCGCGTGACTTCAGTGCAGCAACCATTGGTCCAGCGAACGGTCGTCGCTTTCTCAGAAGGATAAGTATGTCGCCGGGACGGATGGGCCGGTTCTCAGAATGCAGCAGCTCTTCAGAGTCGAGCCAGCCTTTGATGGTCTGGGCGATGCGCTCGGCAAGGCGGACTTCAGCTGAACGCGAAGCTTCATCGTCAAGCGGCGACCAAACGTCGGCGCCCGCATTATCTTCGGGCTTTTCAGTTGGCCAGATCTCGACGAGACCGGCATGCCCAACCCGATGAACGGCGTGTTGGATGGCCGCTTCCCTGGCCGTCAGGCCCGGCGTGCGCTTGTGATCGCAGAATACACGATCGACGGCGGTGAGGATCGGTGCAACGGTACGGAACGACAGATTGAGCCCTATGCGCCGCCATGGCTGCTGAGCGGCTTTTGTGGCGGCTGCAAACTTGTCGCCCATCTCGGCGAACATCTTTGGCTGCGCTCCTTGGAAGCTGTAGATCGACTGTTTTTCGTCGCCAACGGCAAACAGCGTGCGCATCTCTTCGCGCTGGCCGGCGCCGGTGAAAAACTCCTCCGCGAGTGCCTCGACAACCTGCCACTGCTCGCGGCTTGTATCCTGTGCTTCGTCGACGAGGATGTGGTCGATGCCGCGATCAAGTTTGTAGAGAACCCACGCTGCAGACTGCCGGTTCCCTAGTAGCTTGGCGGTCTTGGCAATCAGGTCGTCGTAGTCGAGCGCAGCGCGCTGTGCCTTCGCGCTAACATACCGTTGCAGCACCGAGCTGGCGAGACGGTGTAGCGCGATCGTCGCGTCGATAACCAAGAGCGCTTTGCGTTCATCTAGAAACGCAATGAAGCGCCCTTGGGCAGTGCTCATGGTGTCGTTAAGGTCAGGTTGCTCGGTTTTGATCGCCTTTGCCATGAGGTTTGAACGTGTCTCGCCGGTGCTGGTGCAGAAATAGTCCTCGAGGGCTTCAACGCGCGCACTGTCGGAGCTGGCGCCAAGAGCAAGGGTAATCTTTTCTGCGTTTTTGACGTCGTTTGATCCGCACCTTAAGAGCGCATCGCGCAGGCGAATGAGTTGTGCGTCTTCGACGAGGCCCGCAAGTTCGCCTTCGAGATCGTCGCCCGTGATTTGGTCACGCACGCCGAGCGCGCTGCGATAGCGCCGCTCAACCGCGGCAAATTCGTCGTCATCCTCGCCAAGATCGATGCGGGTCGCCTCTTCGAGCCATTGGCGTTCGCGTATTGCTGAGCGAAGCAAATCGTCGAAGCGATCATCGGCGGCGTAGCGAACGGCTGTTTCAAGCGCGCTCCCTTCTGGCGTATCCCGGTGCGCTGCGGCAAAATGCAAAACCGCATCTATAGACTCGCGTTGGAGAAGATGAGCTGTTGCCTCATCGAGGATGGTGAACCCAGGTGCGACGCCTGCCTCCAGAGGAAAGCGTTGCAGCAGGCGCTCGCAGAAAGAGTGAATGGTCTGCACCTTAAGGCCGCCGGGTGTCTCGATGGCGGCGGTGAATAGGGTGCGCGCGCAGTCGATATCTTCTCCTGATGGCGGATGTGCAGTGAGTTTGGTGAGCGATTCGCGAAGTTCGTCGACCGGAAGTGTGACCCAGCCCGCAAGCGTGTCAAAGACGCGTTTGGACATTTCAGCAGCCGCAGCCTTCGTGTACGTCAGGCACAAGATGCGTTCAGGCTCCGTCCCGGCAAGCATCAATCGCAGCGTGCGCTGTGTGAGTACGTGCGTCTTTCCGGTGCCGGCGTTGGCGCTCACCCAGGCGGAGCTGAGCGGGTCGGCGGCCTCACGTTGGGCGCGCTGTGTGCGTTCCAGTTCTTTCTGGCTGTCGCGCGCGGTCACGGTCCCGCTTCCTCGTCTTCGCCCAAAGCGGCCCATTCACCGACACGCGCAAGGTGGGCGTAGTCGTCGTAGTCGTAGGTGAAGCGGGCGCGGCGTACGGCTTTGTAGGGCGTCACTTCTTTGTCGAACGACGCGATAAGGCGCGACAGCGACTCCACTGCGCTCTGGGCGTGCGCGGCGATATCATCCAATTTGACCAGACGCTCCTCGCCGGGCGGCTCTCCTCCCGAGGCGCGGATGTAGCGCAGACCGGTCACGGGCTTGCGCGCGATCCCGGTGAAACCAATTTCGCCCTGGGCAATTGCGGCCTCGAGCAAGAGCTGTGGTGCGCGGGCCCGCGCGACGTCCTTAGCGCTTGGTGGCAAGCCGGTTTTGTAGTCGGTGATGATCACCCCATTGTCGCAAACATCAATTCGGTCAGCGCGCGCCCTCAGCGTGAATAGGCCCGCCGGTGCCGCAATGGGCAATGTGCCGTCAACTTCTGCGGCGACGCGTATCGTTCCGTCGCGCCGCGCCGGCTCCGTTTGCGCAAACCAGCGCGCAAAACGCTCAAAGCGTGGTAGCCAGAACGCAGCGACGCGCGGATGGCCGGCATATTGCGTGAGAACCTCATTGGCAATCTGAAGCAGGGCACGCTCTGCGTCTTGCGGTAGCGTCTCGGGAAACGCCTTCGCAAAACGATTCATGATCTCGTGGACAATGCTACCATGCAGCGCGGCGTCTGGAGCGACGCCAAGCTCGGATAGCTTTTGCAGCTTCAGGACGTCTTGAGCAAAGATGGCATAGGGATTGGCAAGCCACGTCTCGACACGCGTCACGCTCATTTTGCGCGGGCGCAGGCCTATTGCCGGGCGTGGCTCTGGCGCGCCAATGCGAACACGAGTTCCGGCGTGATCGCGTGCTCGCGCCCATCCTAGCCAAGGCGCTTCCGGTTTAAGAACGTCTGGAAGCTGAAGCCCGGCAAGCAACGCTTGCATTCGCATGAGCCAACGCGAGGGGACAGTCGGCACGCCGTCGATTTTTTCCGCACGCGTGATATAGACGCGTTGTGCACCCAAGAACGAGGTGAGATCGTGCGCGGCGTAGCCGATTTTTTCCTCAGGCGAGGGCAGCCCGAGGGCAGCCCGCATTGGCCTATTTAGCCAGGGTCCGGGATCTGCGGCTTGCGGCCACGTCCCCTCGTTGAGCGAGCCGAGGATCATCACATCGGTCTGCTGCAGGCGTGCCTCGAACGGCCCCCAGATGAAAAGGCGCGGATGAACTGGCACGCGCGGACGTACGTTCTCTCCGACGATCAAGCTGCGGTAAAGGTCCGCATAGTCGTTGGCTTTAATACGCGGCGCAGGTAGGCTCGGCGCAAGCAAGCCGGTAAAAAAGACCGACGCGGCCGCGCCGGCTTCATCCCGCCAAAGGGGTGAAGCCGTCCCACTGTCCGGCGTCTCGGGTAAACGAGCAATCGCTTCTGCCGTGGCGACATGTGCTGCTGCGATGGCCTGGAGCGGCTGCGCATTCGGATCGGCGAAAACTGCGATTAGCGGTGCGAACGTCTCCTTCAGGCGTTCGACAAGTTCATGCGCGCCTTTCCAATCGTCAGGCCAAAGTCGACGGACCGCCGCATGTCGCCGGTCTCCCGACGCTGTTTCCTGGTCCGCTCTTGTAAGCGCGGCTGCGACGCCTTCGAGACCCACGCCGAGGTAGACGTCGCGGAAGGTGCCAATCTCCAGGGCGCGCGAGGCGCGACGCGCGTCGAACGCGTTGAGCCCAAGCCGCGTCAATGGGTGCTTCAAGAGCGCCATGGTATCGGCCGGGGCGAAGTTCTTGGCGATGGCTGAGATGACCAGATCGAGAAATGTGCCCGGTGCCGTCTTGGCGAAAGGCCGGCCGGCCGAGTCGTCGACACGAATGCCCCAGGCCTCAAGCCACACGGCGACGCGTCGGGCAAGCAGCCGGTCGGGCGAGACGAGTGCGGCTGTGCGCCCCGGTGTCTCAGCGGCCTCGCGCAGGATAAGCGCGATCGCTTCGGCCTCGTCTTGCGCCGAGGGCGCTTCAATGAGGCCGACGCCGTCCAAGGCGTCGCGCACGGCCTTGCGATCGGCTGAGGCCGCATAGGTGTGCCAGCGTCCAGTTGTTCCCGACGGCCGCATTGCTTCGGCCACGACCTCCGCTCGGGTCGCTTGGGCTGGTGCGGGTGCTGTGCCGGGAAGAGGGTGGACGTCCTTGCGTGCAATGGCGAGGTAGTCCAGCAGTTTTTTCAATCCGAATTGGGGATGCTCGGGATGATCGGGCGCAATGGCCTGCCAGCTATCGTCGTCGAGATGAGGATCGAGTCCGGGTAGAACGATGGCGCCTAACGGCAGCTTCGCCACTTGGCTCATCAACGCGACAGTCGCGGGGATGGAGCCTGTCACACCTGCAACGATGACAGGTCCTTGAGGAGGCGAGGTAGCAAGGCGCGCAGCCTCCGCGAGGATCGCCCTGTTGCGCCGGGCGGACTGCGACAACAGCCCCTTTTCCGCCAGATGTGCTGGCCAGGCAGTAGTGACAATCTTGAGGAAATCGATTGTGTTTTGCCAGTGCTCGGAAAATTCCTCCGGCACGAGCTCGTCTAAGCCGTCAAGCGCAACGTTTTCAGTCTCCACCATGTCCATGAGGCGTGAAAGTTCAGCTGCCAAGTGGGCTGCTTGTGCCGGCGTATTGGCGCCTGCAGCCGCCGCACGAGGACCGAGGAAGCCGGCGGCGTCCTCGTCCCGGCGCATGACTTGCGACCACTTGAGTACAAGCTCTGTGAGAACCAGTCGCCGCTCGATCTCGCTGATAGCCGGCGGTAGGTCCAAATCCGCCATGCCCAGTGTGCCGCCACTGGCGAGTCCAGAGAGCAAGGTTAGTTCTTCCTCAGCTTCCGAAATCGGCCGGATGCGCGGCAGCATCAGGGCACGGCCGCCGCCGGCTGCAAGAAAGGCATCCTGCATCGCACGTGCGGCCCGCCGCGTTGGCAAAAGGAGGGTGATGTCGGGTAAGTCAAAAGGTTGTGGCGCCCGACTGCCAGCGATCGGCAGATCGCCCTTCAAGATCGCGGCTGCTAGCGCATGGAGAAACGGGCGCCCCGGTGGCACCGTGTAGACGTGGGCGCTGCCCCGCGCGTCGCCATTTGCGCTGGGATTTGCCGTTTCAAGCGACGTCCTCACTCTCGATCCACCTTTCGGCCTCCTTCAGCGCTTCGGGCGTGCCGACATGCATCCACTGGCCATCGAGTCGAATTCCGTAAAGGCGGCCGTTCTCGATGGCTGTGTTCCATAGCTCGTTGAGCGAGAAGCGCCCCCGCGGTGCCCCATCGAACATTCTGGGGTGCGCGATCGATACGCCGGTGAACACGAACGAGGCCATCTGATGCTCACCGCGGCGGACAAGCCGGCCATCAGTCCGCATCACAAAATCACCCCCGCCCTCGTAACCCAAGCTCGTTGTGGTAGACGCGAGCAGCATAAGGCTATCCATCTTATCGCAGTCCCAAGCGGCAATCAGCCGGTCGAGGTTAGCGCCCACTCCCTCGATCCACACCGAGTCGGAGTTGTGAATCAAGAAGGGTTCGGGTCCGAGCTTGGGAAGGGCGTGCACAACGCCTCCCCCAGTGTCCAGGAGCAAGCCGCGCTCATCGGATATGATGATTTGTGGTTTCTCGCGCGTGCTCAGATGCGTTTCAAGCGTATCGGCAAGATAGTGGACATTGACCACGGCCTTAGAAATGCCGGCGGCGGCCAAGCGATCGAGCACATGATCGATAAGCGCGCGCCCCTTGAGGCGGACAAGCGGCTTGGGGATTTGTGCCGTCAGCGGCCGCATGCGCATGCCTTTCCCGGCGGCCAGGACCATTGCTGCCTGCGGGTGCCAACGGGTTGATTGGGTCATGGGCGCAGACCCTTGTCAGGTGAGCTTGGTCTGGCGGACATCGGCTGGCATGTGGCGATCATACCAACCCCGCAATGGGCTAAGTTCGGGATGTGCAAGGTCACGTTCCAAATATCGCCAGATCCGCGGGATGTGTTGCAGATAAGTCGGATTGCCATCGCGCTGGGCCAGGCGCGAAAAGATGCCGAGGATCTTGGTGCTGCGTTGAGCGCCAAGCGCGGCATAAGCGAAAGTGAAAGCGTCACGGTCGAACCCCGTCTGTCGCGCGGTGACGTTTGCACAGTAGTGATCGAAGAGGTGGGCTTCAAGTTCGGGGGCGACATCGGTACGCGCGTCCTGCAGGAGTGAGACAAGGTCATAGGCCAGGGGCCCGCGCATTGCGTCCTGAAAGTCGATTATCCCGACTCGTGCAATGCCCTTGCGGTCCGGGAGCCAGACGAGATTGGGCGAGTGGTAGTCGCGCAACACCCAGCCTCTAGGCAGGACGTGCAGCCGGTCGAATATCGCCTTCCATAACGCAGCAAACTCGGCGCGTGCATCTGCGGGTGTGGACGTATCAAGTGCCGCTGGCCAGTACCAATCCAGCATCAGCTCCACCTCTATGCCGAGTGCGTCGTGGTCATAAGCCGGTAGGCGATGGCTCGTCCCGTCTACAATGGGCAAATTCTCGGGCGGTGGCGTTGCGCGTAGTGCGACGAGGGCTTCTACCGCCGCCCGCCAGAGCTCGGCTTGGTCCAACGCACTCGTGGCCACCTCCTGCCCGAAAATGAGATCGCAAAAATCTTCGAGCAAGAGCAACCCGCGGTCGAGGTCTTGGGCGTAGATCTCAGGCGCGCTGAGACCGGCCGCGCGCAAGGCATTTGCGACAGCAACGAATGGGCGCACGTTCTCAGCCAGGTGGGCAATGCGGCTATAGGGCAGCTGTCCTCGAATAGGCGGCCCGTCTGGCTGGGGCGGCCAATCCATGAAGATGGCGCCCGATCGGTTTGAACATGTCAGCCGCGCGTAGCGACGCACGGACGCGTCGCCTTGCAGGTAGCGCAGCGCACAATCCTCGCCACCCATACCCGCGTTACGGATCATCGCGTGCATCGCGACGATCCGTTCAGGCCTTTGGCGCCAATCGCCATGGCCGGTCAGCGTAATGCGCCGCGTCCCGCTCTCCGCGATAGTGGACTTGCCACTCTCGTCCTCAAGCAAAACGACGAGCCGGCTATCGGGCAGGGTCTCGTGGGCGCGTTCTGGCCATTCGATCAACGCAAGTCCTGTTTGTAGAGCGTGATCGAGACCCAACTCCTGGAGCTCGGAAGGATTGTTCAGGCGATATAAATCGAAGTGGGCAACCGTCATGCGTGGCGTTGCATAAGTCTGCACCAGCGTGAACGTCGGGCTTGGCACTTCCTCACGTGCCCCGCCTTGCAACGCGCTGATCAGCGCGCGGGCGAGCGTCGTCTTGCCGGCGCCGAGATCACCGCATAGTGCGATGACGTCGCCCGGCCGGGCAGCAAACGCAATCTCCTCCGCCAAGCGGACGAGTTGTGGCTGGCTAACATTCGAGATGACGTGGGAAGCAGACATTGAGCGGTTACTTTATGCGGCGTTTCCGCCCGCCGGTAGCAGGCCAGAAAGGCCGACTTGTGATGCGGGAGGTTCGCCGGTGCCGGCTGGGTGGGCGTCCTCGGGCAGACACACGGTAACGCTGGTGCCGCGACCGGGCTCCGATTCCAGCGACACGGTGCCGCCGTGCAGTTCCACCAGGCTTTTGACGATTGATAGCCCAAGCCCGGCTCCGCGATGGCCCGAACCCTGGCTGCGGCTCTCGAAACGCTCAAATATCCGCCACTGCTGATCCTTGGGGATCCCGATCCCTTGATCAGCAACTGTGAAGATCATCATGCCTCCTGAGCGCTCGCACGTGACGTGAACCGCACCGCCCGGATTGGAAAAACCGACGGCATTCGACAGCAAATTGTAGAGCACCTGGCGCACGCGGGCCTCGTCGGCGAAGAAATGCCTGGTGTCTTCGGCAACCGCTATGTGCAGCGTGAGCCGCGAACGCAACGCCGCTTCGCGCACACCAAGGATTGCAGTTTCCAGAACCGCGCGCACGTCGACAGGGCTGAGTTTCAGCTCCATGGAGCCCGCGTCGATCGTTGCAAGATCGAGAATGTCGTCGATGATGGCAAGTAGTGTCTTGGACGATGAGGTGATGTCGTCGAGATACTCATGCTGCTTCAAGTTGAGCGGGCCGATTTGCGGGTTCGCCAGCAGCTCGCCGAAGCCAATGATGTTGGTGAGGGGCGTCCTTAGCTCGTAGGAAACGTGCCCAATGAAGTGGTTTTTCATGCGATCAGCAGCAATGAGCGCCTCGTTACGCTCCTCCAGTGCTCGCTCGTAGCGTTTGGCATCTGTGATGTCGGAAAAGGTAAACAGCATGGCGCCGTCCGGAAGCGGCATCGCCGTGTAGTCGATGACCGTATCGTCTTGCCGCATCATCTGGCCATCGAACGCTTCGCGTTCGACGGAAAACGATGTAACGGCCCGGCTGATGCGCGCCCACGTTGGCGGATCGTCATAAAACTTGCGCGTCTGTGCGATGACTTCGTCGATGTGCGGCGCTTCTCCAAGAGCGCGCCGTGAAAGCTTCCATATGGAGGCAAATGCCGTGTTGTAGAGCTTCAGTCTGCCGTCGGTTGCAAACACGGCGACGCCTTCCTTGAGGCTGTCGAGCGTTTCGGTCTGCACGCCGCTCAGGGCACTGAAATCTCTTTCGAGCGCAAACCGCTCCGTCTCATCGACGTACAGGTATGTGACGCCGCCGTCGGCGCGCTGCTCGGCCATGAAGTGAAGCGTGCGGCCGTCAGGCCAATGCCACCAGTCCTCGTGGCTAGTGGTCGCTCCATAACACGATAGCGCATTCGCTTTCCATTCGGGATAGCTGACAGCCTCCGGCAGCCGTCCCAGCTCGCGCAGCCGGTCGAGCACCGCTGTGTCAGTGGGTTGGGTCTTGAGCCAGTCCGTATCTAGCTTCCACAGTTCGCGATAAGCCTCGTTAAAAAAGACCAGCTGTTGGTTTCGATTGAAGATGGCAACAGCGGTTGGGACCCTGTCGAGCGTGCGGTCGTAGACGGCGATTTGCCGGTCAAGCTCACCTTGCGCGCTCTCGACCGCGGCGACACCGACGGCCGCGGCGGCCGTAGCGTCCTCGAAGGGTAGCACAGTGATGTCGTGCGGTTTGCGCTCTCCGCCAATGATCAGCGGCACGCGCCCGCGGTAGCTATCTCCTTGGTCAAGCGCGCGCGCGACGACCTTACGCTGGCGCTGATCCAGTAACTCAATTTGGCTCTCCTGCACCTCCGCGCGGCTGAGCGCTTCGACGGCTTTCACGTACGCGCTGTTGACCCAGGTGAGGCGGCCATCCCTCCCCCGCAGCCAGATCGGCATCGGCAGGTTATCAAGCAATGCGCGGCTTGAGCGGACATCGCGCGCGAGGATCTGCTGCTGGTTTAGGACGCGTGCAACCTCGTCCCTGTGGCCGGCAGTGTCTCTGAGGCGGAGTAGGGCGCGCCCGCCTGCGGTGCGCCCTTCTGCTTCGGCGTGGCCGTCAGCGAGTGTCCTTACAATGATGTTGAAAGGCTGGCCGCGCGCAAAAAGCGCATCGAGCCCCCTCTTGAGGCTCGTGGCCGAGTTTGGCTCCAGCCATCTGCCAAGGCGCAAGAAGTCATCCATATCGCTCGGCAAGCCCGGTACGCCTGTCAGCGTCTGGGCCACGATACGCACCGGTTTGTCTTGCTCCCAAATTAACAAGATCTGCGGTTCAGAACGCACAATGGCGTCGGCGGATGCGAGGTTGTGCTTGAGCTTCGCATTTTCCTTCTGTGCGAGCCTTGCCTCGCGGTGGGCCGTGCCCGTCATCATCCATATGAAGATGAGCGCAAGAGCGCCGGTGGCCGCGAGCAGCCCGATCAGTGGCACCCCTTCGGGCGTGAGAAACGAGCTGGTCAATCCGCCCGCGGAAGTGATTCCTGCAACGAGCACCAGAACGCAGGCAAAGCTTGCCAGCAGGAGCGTGATGAGCTCCCGCCGTTCTCTGCCAAATCTTCCGTTCTTTCTGGCTGATTGCATCGGGATCCAGTGAAGGCGTGTGGGAACCCGAGACCAAAGACGCAACGCGCAGGAGACAAAGGCCCGGCAGCGATCGCCACCAGAGGCGGCGAATCAATACGATTATGGGCAGCCAGGGCAGGGCTGACCAGAGCACGGCGGGTACACAACACCGCTGCCCGACAGTTTTTGTTGAAATGCCGCCGCGAAGCCGCCGGCCACTCAGTAGCGGTAGTGGTCGGGCTTGTAGGGCCCCTTCTGGCTGACACCGATATATTCGGCCTGCTCTTCGCTGAGCTTCGACAGGTTGACGCCGATTTTTTTCAGATGCAGCCGCGCGACTTTCTCATCGAGATGCTTAGGCAACGTATAGACCTGCTTGTCGTATTTGCCCGCGTTGGTCCAAAGCTCCATCTGCGCAAGCATTTGGTTTGTGAAGGAAGCCGACATAACGAAGGAGGGGTGGCCCATGGCATTGCCGAGGTTCACCAGACGCCCCTCCGACAAGAGGATGATGCGCCTGCCGGTGGAGAACTCGATCTCATCGACCTGCGGCTTGATGTTGTTCCACTTGTGGTTCTTGAGCCCCGCCACGTCGATCTCGTTATCGAAGTGTCCGATGTTGGCAACGATGGCGCGATCCTTCATGCCACGCATGTGGCCGATCGTGATCACGTCTTTGTTGCCCGTCGCGGTGACGAAGATGTCCGCCTGCGGTAACGCATCCTCCATGGTCACCACCTCGTAACCTTCCATGGCGGCTTGCAGGGCGCAAATCGGGTCTATCTCGGAGACCAGGACACGGCAGCCCGCATTTCGCAGCGAGGCGGCAGAGCCCTTGCCGACGTCGCCGAAGCCAGCGACCATCGCTACTTTGCCTGCCATCATGACGTCGGTGCCACGGCGGATGCCGTCGACTAAGCTTTCGCGGCAGCCATAGAGGTTGTCGAACTTTGACTTCGTCACCGAGTCGTTGACGTTGATTGCAGGGAACAAAAGTTTGCCTTGCTTGGCGAACTGGTAAAGACGATTGACGCCCGTGGTGGTCTCTTCCGAAACGCCCTTGATGTTTTTGGCAAGCTCAGCGAACCAGCCGGGTTTCTCAGTCAGCAACTGCTTTATGAGAGCAAAGAGGATCTCTTCCTCCTCTGAACCGGGCTTGTCGAGAAAGGCCGTATCGCCCTGCTCTGCACGCAAACCCAGATGCACGAGCATCGTTGCGTCGCCACCGTCGTCGAGGATCAGGTTAGGCGTACCGCCATCGCCCCATTCGAGCATGCGCCGCGTGAAGGCCCAGTACTCGTTGAGAGTCTCGCCCTTGAAGGCAAAGACCGGCACACCAGTGGTGGCAATGGCCGCGGCCGCATGGTCCTGGGTTGAATAAATGTTGCACGATACCCAGCGAACGTCGGCGCCGAGCGCGGTGAGCGTCTCGATAAGCACTGCCGTCTGAATCGTCATATGCAGCGAGCCAGCGATGCGGGCGCCCTTTAGGGGCTTTGCCTCGCCGAACTCTTCGCGTGTTGCCATCAGCCCGGGCATTTCCATTTCGGCTATGGCGATTTCCTTGCGGCCCCAATCGCTGAGGCTAATGTCCTTGACGACGTAGTCGGCAACTCGACCCATCGATTGCTCCTTATTGCTGGGGGCGGCAGCCTTTTGGCCACCTCGGTTTTGCGAACGCTCTGAGCGAGGCAACGCCTCTTTGGGGACGTTCTAACGAGCCGACGGCGACATCGCAACAAGATATAAGCAAGTCCTTATATCTTAATGCGCGAGGGGAAGGCCATTGCGACGATGCGCCTGTGCGCGTTGACGCCGCAGCAAGCCTATCTGGCCGAGGATGGCGAGCAACTGAAGGAAGCATTCCGCGACATCGCGCTCAAGATTTCGGCGCTGTATCTGTCAAAGTAGCGGCACAGTTTGTGGACGGTGGCAATTGGGAAGGATGCTTCAGCGGCATCCCTCTTTTTTCGCGCGAAGCGGCTATCAGGCGTCCTCGATGCAGTCTTCGTCAAACCCGCTCTCAATCAACGCGATCAGAGCTTGCAGGGCTTCGGGTCCCTGAGGGCCTTCCGCTTTTAGGTGCAGCGTGGCGCCAGGTCCTGCCGCCAACATCATGAGCCCCATGATTGAGGTGCCCCCGACCTCCTGGCCTTCGCGGATCACAGTGATCGTCGCGTCAAAGCTTTCCGCACACTTGACGAATTTGGCCGAGGCGCGCGCATGCAGGCCTTTTCGGTTGCGGATGGTGACGACGGCTTCGGGCCGTACGCTATCGTGAATTTCCGGCATTCGATGACGTTTAACCCTCGCCCGACAATTCTTGGCTCGCGACCTTAATATATTTGCGTCCCGCCTCGCGCGCGTTCGCCACAGCATCGGCGAGGTCCAGCTCGCCCCTCACGCTAGCAAGCTTCACAAGAATTGGCAGGTTAATGCCCGCGATCACTTCTACTGGCGCCTCGTCCATTACTGAGATCGCGAGATTGGATGGTGTGCCACCAAACATGTCGGTGAGTATGATGACGCCTTCACCGTTGTTGGTGCGGCGAACAGCATCGAGGATTTGACCGCGGCGCACGCTCATATCGTCGTCAGGACCAATTGAAACTGTCTCGAGCTGTGTCTGGGGTCCCACGACATGCTCAAGCGCAGAGCGGAATTCAAGCGCTAGTCCGCCGTGCGTGACGATGACAAGTCCAATCATCGATTAGCGCCGATCTCGTCTCTTGCCCGTGACGCTGCAGCCGCCGAGCGCGGCTGTTGGGAACACAGTTTCGGTTTATGTCGGTTCCCGCCCGAGCCAAGCGAGGGGCGGTCTTGCGGCGTGCCAAAATTTACAAGTGTTCGCCCCGGGCGCAAGGGGGATTATGCTTCCGTTGTTAAGTCTGTGCACTTCCTCGAAGCTTTTGTGCCAGCGCCAGCAGCAGCTTTAGCGGCGCTGAAGCCTCAAATGGCGCCAGGAGCAAGAGCGGAAAGCTGAGCCCCAAAAGCTCAGTCTGGGGCTTAGGATCGGGAAATCGGACGATATCCTCTGGTGCAGTGAGGTCGGCAACCAGAGCCAGATTGGCGCTTGCGAGGCTAGGAACGGTGAGGATTCCGAGGCCCCGCACCTCAAGTATACCGCCTATGGTTGCAGGCGCCTCCGCTTTGAGGGTTTCGCCGGTGCGGGTGAGCTGAACCCGGTCATCGGCCACTAGCACCGTCTGGCTCGGGATGAGGGCGGTTGGGGCGAGGCCTATGCATCTTAGTGCGAGGTCGGATTTGCCCGAGCCTGCCGGGCCGCGAATGAGCGCAGCGCAATGGCCAAGCGCTATCGCCGTGCCGTGGTGGATCTCAACGGCGCCGTCCAACCAGCCCCCCGCCGCGCTGTGTTTGGCCTGCCAACGGCAACTTTACCACAAAGCGGGCGCCAAGAGGCGTGTTATCTGGACCAGATCCGTCTTCAAAGCGACTTTCAGCAGAGATCTGACCACCATGAACACGAATGATCTCTCGCGAGATGCTCAATCCGAGCCCCGAATTCTTGCCTTCCGTGGCCTCCGTATCCGGTCGGTCGGTATAGAACCTGTCAAAAATGACTTCGAGCCTGTCCTCAGGGATACCGGGGCCCTCGTCCTCAACGTAAATCTCCATATGGGGCGGCGTCGACCGCGCCCGCACCGTGATGGTGCCGGTCTTTGGCGAGAAGGAAATGGCGTTGTCCACAAGGTTGGTGAGCACCTGTCCGATGCGGCCCTCATCGCCGTTGACAATGTAGGCCTCTTCGAGCGGGGCATCCTCGATGACAAGCCGAACCTGGCGCTGATCGTCGCCGAGGATATCGCGAAAGATGGTAACAACGCCCCGCAGAACTGTCGTTATGTTGACAGGGCACATCTCTTGACGCGCGAGTTCGGCATCGAGCCGGGAGGCGTTGGAGACATCCGTTATGAGCCGGTTCAGCCGATTAAGCTCGTTTTGAATCTGTTCGACGAGGTGGCGACGCTCCTCTTCATTCTTGGCGAGGCTCAAAGATTCGGCGATGCAGCGTGCTGCAGTCAAAGGATTTTTGAGCTCATGCGCCACGTCGGCGGCAAACTTCTCGCTTGCCTCGATGCGCCTGTAGAGCGCTTTTGTCATGGCGCGGAAGGCGGCGGCCATCTGGCCAACCTCATCGGACCGATTGGCATATTCAGGAAGCTGGGTGCGGGCGGCGATGTTGTGGCTGGCTTGCTCGGCGGCCGCCGAGAGCCGTCGCATTGGGCCTGCAACGGTGCGTGCAAGTAGAAGCGACGTTACGATCGACGCAAAAAGTGCGATCGCGGCGAGCGTGAGGATGACAGAGCGCTCTTCCGATAGAATCTCGTCGAGCTCGCCGGGCCGCGTCGACAGCAACAGCACGCCCTGTACGGTCTTGAACCGGCGGATCGGAACGGCCAAGGAGACAATCTGCTCGCCCTTGTCATTGAGCAGAAGCATGCTCCTTTGATTGCCTTCGAGCGCTTGGCGCACCTCTGCGTATGCGGTGCCGTTTGCCGATCCGATCTCTTGATAAACAGGCAGAGGCTCGTCGAAGAGGTAGCGTGTGAGGTGTGTCCAGAAGTTCTGGGTGGAGGGCGCCTTGCCAGTGTTTTCCGTCGGTTCATTGCGCAAAGCAGCTCTCCAACGTCGCAGAGACCTCGCCGTGTCGACGATCAATGTTCCATCGCGTGCATAGATGCGCGCACGCGTATTCGTCGACTGGATGAGCTTGCGAAGGATAGGTGTGACCTCTTCGGGGCTGATCGACAGCTCGAGCGCTGCAAAACCATCGTCGCGGTACGAGCGACTGGAGTTGCGTTTGTCGGGCAGTTCATTGGCATCGAAAACGATGCGCTCACGCTCCACTTTGGCCTTGGAGGCGATCGTGTCAGCGATGATCTTGCCCTGGGTCTTTAGCGCGTCCACTTTCGCGTCGATCAGCCAGGCATGATACCAGCCGAGATATAGGATGCCGAGCAACAGGACGAAGAAACCGATGAGGTTGGAAACCAGAATGCGTCTTAAGAGGCTCGCGGAGACGAAGCGCACCAGCGGCTGACGATAAAACCAGCGCCGCAAGGGGTTGAGCACCACGGGCGCCGCTGCGCCAAGCGCACGCGCCCTTTGTGCCGCAGTTCGGCTATGAGTGCTCACCCCCGCGGCCGCCGACGCAGCCAGCGCCATAACCCCGTTTGCAGTCGTCCGCGATCCTTGCAGGATGCCGTTCGCGAGTGCTGCAATCATGCCAGCACCTTCACCCGCGAGGTTTCTCAGTCCCGCGAAGGCGCCGGCGGCAAGTCTTTCGGATCGCTCGGTCTCGAGCGCCATCGCCCCTCCGCGCCTCAAGCTTCCTTGAAGCGGTATCCCACACCGTACAGCGTCTCGATCACGTCGAAGTCGTCATCGACCTGCTTGAACTTCTTTCTCAAGCGCTTGATGTGGCTGTCTATGGTGCGGTCGTCGACATAAACTTGGTCATCATAGGCAGCATCCATGAGTGCGTCGCGCGTCTTGACGACGCCCGGCCGCGCAGCGAGCGCCTGGAGTATCAGGAACTCAGTGACCGTAAGCGTGACCGGCTTGGAATCCCAGTGGCAGGTATGCCGTTCGGGATCGAGCTTGAGCATGCCGCGTTCCAGAACGCGCGCAGCCTCGGCCTCGCTGCCTTGTGCATCCTTTGGAGCGAAGCGCCGCAGGACGGCCTTCACGCGCTCGACCACGAGCCGCTGCGAGAACGGCTTTGCGACATAGTCGTCGGCACCCATCTTGAGGCCGAATAGCTCATCAATCTCCTCATCCTTGGAGGTGAGAAAGATGACAGGCATGTCCGACTTTTGGCGCACGCGCCGCAAAAGCTCCATGCCGTCCATGCGCGGCATCTTGATATCGAAGATGCCCAAATCGGCGGGATCCTCTGAGAGAGATTCGAGGGCTGAGGCTCCGTCATTGTACGTTCGGACTTTGTAGCCCTCGGCCTCGAGCGCCATGCGCAGCGAGGTAAGAATATTGCGCTCGTCATCGACAAGCGCGATTGTGCTCTTTTCCTTCATCATTTCCCGACCCTGCGACAGAAAATCTCCCTGCCGCGCTTTATGGCCCCAAGGTGTATCAATTGTGACGAAGCCAACTTTGTGATTTTCACCTGAACGTTAACTGAATAGTTTATGGCCCGATAGAGGGACGAAGACGCATGGCTGTTGACGATGAGGGGAAAAGTCCCGCTTTCCCGTAGGTTAGACAGGTTACTGCCGACGCCCGGACACTTGTTCGATCGGCGTTCAAGGGGGCTCTGGCAACCGTTCACAAAGCCACCGGACACCCCTACGCCTCGTTGGTTTTGACCGCAACGGAGCCTGATGGCACGCCCGTCTTCCTCATCTCGCGGCTGGCGCTTCATACGCAGAACCTTCAAAACGATTCGCGGGCGACCTTGCTTGTTGATGGGACGGACGATGCCGACGATCCAATGACTGGCGCGCGCGTCACCCTGATCGGCAACGTGCGGTCGACGCAATGCGCCACCGCTCGGGCGCGCTTTCTTGCGCGCCACCCGGCTGCTGCGGGATATGCCGACTTTGCTGATTTCGCATTTTACACGTTGCAGCCGGAGCAGGCGCATTTCATCGGCGGCTTTGGGCGCATTGTCGATCTGGATGCCGCCAATCTGTTGCTGTTTATAGAGGGAGCCGAGCCACTCACGGCGGCCGAGCCGGGCATCGTGTCGCACATGAACGCCGACCACGCTGACGCCCTCCAGCTTTACGCGACTAAGCTTTTAGGCGCTGTCTCTGGACCGTGGCGCATGACCGGCATCGATCCGGAAGGCTGCGATCTCGTTCTCGGTGCGCGCGCGTTGCGGCTGCCGTTTGGTTCTCGCATTACGTCCGCGGCGGCCGCGCGCCAAGAGCTTGTACGTCTCACGGAAGCCGCGCGTGGTAACGATCTCACGGCTTGAAATCAGCAAGCGTCAGGATTGGTGTCAGCGTCAGACTGGCAGTGGTAAACGCGTCTGCTGCGCTCTCCTGACGGTCAACCACGGTGACGACGCGCACGACGTCGGCGCCTTCCGAGCGAATGATTTCGGCCGCCTTGATGGCGGATCCTCCCGTCGTCGTTACGTCTTCGACGATGACGACCTTCTTCCCCTTTAGGCTTTCGCCGTTCGCCAAGCCATCCACGAGGCTGCGCGTCCCATGGTCCTTTGGCTGCTTGCGCACAAAGAACGCCGCGATCGGTTTGCCGTGGGTTTGGCTGACAGCGGCGACCGCAGCGGCGATCGGGACCGCGCCCATCTCCAGGCCACCGACGAGGTCGGCGTCGAGGTCACTAATGGAATCCAAAATGAGTGTTGCAATGAGATATGCGCCTTCCGCATCCAGCATCGTCGGTTTCATATTGAAGTAGTACGTAGACGTACGTCCCGAGGCCAGTGTCATTTCCTTGCCCGACTGAAACGAGCGGGTCTTGATAATTTCGATGAGCCGGTCGCGCCTGTGCGCGGTATCTTCCGGTGTTGAGGCTGCGGCACTGTTCGGCATCTGTGCGACTCTCCGTCTTGCTCGTGTCGGCTTGCGCAATCGCCCGACTGCGCTATCAGTGTCAAGTCCGCGGGCCGCGGCCCTCTAACGGGGACCCATCGAGCACGCTGCATGACCGAATTTTCTTCGACTCTTGCACATATTGAGCAGAGAAGCGCACGCGCAATAGACGCGACTGCCAAGCGGCCCTGGCTTGCTGCCGCCGTGCTCATCGCGATTGCGCTTCTTTGTTATCTGCCTGGCCTCTTGGCGCTACCGCCCCTCGACCGCACAGGTGTCATTTACGCGGAGAGTTCGCGCGCTATGCTAGAGCGCGGCGATCTGCTGGATGCGCGCTTTTTGGAGCAGCAATTCGCATTTCGTCCTATTGGGGTTTATTGGCTACAGATCGCTTCAGGCAAGCTCCTGGGGCCGGGTGCATGGGATGCGATCTCGACGTACAGGTTCCCGTCACTTCTGGGCGGTCTACTGGCCGTTCTAGCCGTGTGGTGGTTGCTACGTCCGCTGCTCGGGCCGCGGGGCTCTGTGATTGCGGCCGCGTTCTACGCTGTGGCACCAATCGTGGCGTTGCAAGCCCAGCTAGCGATTCCCGAAGGCCCGCTCCTGCTTGCCGCCGCCGTGGCGCAACTTTCACTACTGCGCATCTATTGTGCGGCGGAGGGCGAACGCCATACGGGACTGGCGATTTTATTCTGGGCTGCGCAGGGCTTCGGCATCCTGCTCAATGCGCTCGCGGTGCCGATACTGTCGCTGTCCACGATCATTGCGCTCTTCATCTTCGACAGGAAGGCCGGCTGGCTCAAACGGCTGCGTCCGCTCATGGGCGTGCCGGCGATGATTGTGATTGCTGCGCCCTGGATTTTGGTCCGCGCACATATCGACGGCGGCGTACCCTTTAGTTCGCTGACTTGGTGGGAGTTCTTGAATGCGCTCGGCGGCGCACAAGACATGAAACTGCAGGCGGTGCCGTTCACCTTCACGCTGACGGCGATAGTGGGCTTTCTTCCAGGCGCGGTGTTGCTGGTTCCTGGAATCAAGGAGCTGTGGACTGGCCGAGCCGCTGCCCTGCAACGTTTACTCTTCGCTTGGCTCTTTGGCTATCTCGTCTACCTGGAGCTGATTGCAAGCAAGCCGGCGCTTTACACCGTGCAGGCGGTATTCCCGGCCGCTGCCGCAGCCGCAGCACTTGCGTTGGAACGCAATGGGCACCTTGAGATTCCGCCTGGGATGCTAAGGCTGCCTTGGTGGCTCGTACTTGCGGTGCTGGCGGCGCTGCTCTCAGGCGTGATGTGGATCGCTGGCATACCGCCCAACGTCGGCATCGTGATGGGCGCGCTCATTGTCACGGCGATGATCACGTTGGCCGCGATCACGGCCAGCCAGAATCTCGTCGCGGCGTGGTTGGTTACCATCGTCGTCGGCTTTGCGTTGTTCGTCGGGTTCATGTTCGGTGCGGTTATGCCCCATTCCGAAAAGGCCTGGCCCGCGGAGCGTGTTGCTGCTGCAATCGCACCACTGCAACGCTGCGTTTCCGGGCCTGTCAAAGTTATCGGTTTCCGTGAGCCCAGCACCATTTTTACGCTCGGCCGGAAAAGCATAGTCATGCCGGACGACATTAACGATTGGCATCCCAGTGGAGAGGGGGATATCACCATCGTTGAGGACCGTTGGGATGCGGAGCTTCAAGCAGCACTGCTTGCTCGTGGGGCGGGCCTGGGGCGGCGCGTCGGCTGCGTGGAAGCCTTCAACATCATGCGGGGCTGCACTTTGTCCTTCTCGATCTACGGAACCTCTGATCAACTCCCGTGAACCAGAGATGATCTCCAAGAGAACCTTGATTTCAATGCAAAAACGTCTTCCGTAGGCTCCGAATTCGCAGTTGTTCAGAGGTTCCCTACGTTACGGGGAAGGCAAAGCTCGACGCCTCCTGCGCTGTTGCTCCGGCCAACGTCTGCAAGCGGTCCGTTCCGCCGCCGCAGGACAATGTCGCTGAATCGCGCTGCTATTGACGGCAAACGACCTGTTTACGCGCCGTCACATGCCTTTAATCCGCCCCCCGAATCGCGCCATGGTAGCTTGTGCAAGTCGAACCGGGGAGCACATCCATGGTTGCGCGGAATTCTGGTAGCGAAGAGATCGGCGTTGCGCCACGCGCGCGCGCGAAAAAGCGCGGTCCCTCCAAAGCGAGCTTCGACAAGAAGACGATCGCTCTTGTCTACGATTTCGACGGTACGCTCTCTCCGCGCCCTATGCAGGATTACGCCTTCCTGCCGCAGGTTGGACAGGACGCTCGCGCCTTCTGGAGAGAGTCCAACCGGCTGGCAAAAGAGCAGGGCGCTGATGCCCTCATCACCTACATGCACCTGCTCTACAAGAAGGCGAGCGAAGCCGGCGTGCGCATCGATCGCAAAGATCTCGTCGCGCAGGGGTGCAATGTCGAACTCTACCCCGGTGTCGAGAAATGGTTCGATGCCATCGGCGACTACGTCAAGCTGCGCGCGGAGACGCACGGCGTAGCGTTGCGACACTATCTCATCTCATCGGGGCTCACCGAGATCATCGAGGGCACGCGCATTTACAAGCACTTCCACAACGTATTCGCGTCCGAGTATTGGTTTGAGGCCTACGATCTGCCCTATCCCAAGCGGGTGATCACCGACACCGGCAAGACGCAGTATCTGTTCCGCATCAACAAGGGCATCGAAGACCTGGGCGACAACATCAACGAGCACATGCCCGAGGATGCGCGCCCCATTCCCTTCGCTAACATGATCTATTTCGGCGATGGCGATGGCGACGGCGACACCGACGTGCCGTCGATGGCGGTGACGCGCAAGAACGGCGGGCACGCGGTTGCCGTTTATCCGCCGGGCAAGGCGAAGAAGAAATGCGTTGATCTGTTTAAGGCCGGGCGCTGTGATTTTTTCGCGCCCGCCGACTACCGCCGCGGTTCCGAACTCTTCAAGCGCACGTGTTTGCTCGTCGACCGCATCTTGGCGGACATCCGCGTACAGGAAGAGATGTGGCGGTTGGGGCACGGGGTGAAGTGAGTATCCGCGCCCAGATAGCGACGCACTCCATCAATCCCGCATTGCCCAGATAAGTCGGTTAGAGAGAGGCCCAACTTACCGATTCAGATATTATCATCAGCATCTTAGGCGAATAGATGCGGGGTCATAATGGTGCACCCAACGGGTGAAGCAAAATCCGATGCGTCCCGGCT
>JAAERO010000469.1 GCA_024230315.1 Hyphomicrobium sp. | reverse complement strand
CGTCTATAACATGCGCCGTATGGTGAGCCTGGAACGAATGGCGGCTACCTGACGCCCCAATTGCGTCCAAGGCGTTGCAAGACGGCCTGAGGGCAACGCAAAGGCCGCCGCGAAGGCGGCAGACCAGCATCGCAACCGCGCTTGACGCCGCGCCGCCGGCACCCACAAAGCCAAAGGCGCCATTGTTCGAGGTGCCCCAAAGTCTCTGCCGCTATCACAAGCGAGACGCGGGATTTCTATAAGCTTCGCGGTTTGTCGCTGTCGGGTCTTGCCACCCGGATCGTGGACGAACAAGCGGCGCAGGGATTGTCGTTGAAGCTTTTTCGCGCGCTGCCGCAATCAAGGCGGTTCGTTCCCAAAGACCCTAAGGATCTCGCCGTCTTTGCGATCACGCCCGTGGCGATTGCGCTCGTCGACTATGCATCGGGCTTCGGCAAGTCCTATCTGCTCGAGCTGCCGAGCCGGAAAGGTGCCTGGCCGCATTAACTTAAACGTGGCGCCGTAGTCAGCGGCACCTATGGCCTTGTCCTCATACTGATGAAATTGCCCCATTTCGCGGTTGCAGCGAATTGACTTTCGAAGCTTAGGCCTGTATTCCACCTAAATAAATTCCCACCCACCAGATCTCTCCGCCCTCGCAGGAAATGCGCCTGCTTGCTTTATCAAGCAATAGATAAGTAAGGATGCACAGTGAGCACCGCAGAAACTTTCGAATTAGATGAAACTGGTAAGATTGACATAACGGATATCTACAATAAACCAGACCCGATGGTCTATTATTCTACGCTAAATGATCTTGATTACCAGATCCCCGAGACCGCAAAGCCTGTATTTCAGCGGTTCATCAGCGCCTACCGGCAAGCCTATGGGAAGGATAAGGTTCGCGTCCTCGATGTGGGGTGTTCCTATGGTGTTAATGCCGCAATACTGAAGTGCAACCTAGAGATGGAGCAGCTCTACGATATCTATGCTTCCCAGGCGGGGCGAATTACTCAGAGAGATCAGTTGTTGGCGCACGATCAGACGTTGATGGAGGAACGCATCAAGGATGCGGAACTTGAGGTCGTTGGCCTCGATATCTCGAAAAGCGCTATTGATTACGCTGTCGCGGCCCACCTTCTCGACGATGGCGTTGCGGCTAACCTCGAGGCCGGCGCTCCACCACCGGAAGCAGCCGCAGTGCTGGATGAAGCCGATCTCGTAATATCTACGGGCTGCATCGGCTATGTAGGCAAGAAGACGATGAAGGGAATACTTGACGCGAACGCGCCTCGGAGACCTTGGATGGCGCACTTCGTGCTGCGGATGTTTCCCTTCGACGAGATCGGTACGATGCTGGAAGACTTCGGATACGTCACTGAGAAGGTCGAGAACCAGACGTTTGTGCAGCGCCGGTTTGCGAGTGAAGATGAGCGGGAGCATGTCCTGCAACGACTGTCTGAGCTGGGCATAGATGCGAGCGGTCTAGAGGCTGAAGGCTGGTACCACGCGGAGGCCTTTATTTCGCGGCCAGCTGAGGATCAAGCGGCCACGAGCATCGGTGAGCTGGCCCCTTCTGCCTAAGCCAACTGTCCTTCCGATTTATCCGTGTGCGCACTTGCCACTCTTTGCGGCAAATGGCGTGCATACATGCACGGAAAGCAGGTGCGTTGCGAATATGTCACGCTAATCCGGTCTACTATCTCCCTCGGCTGGAGCGAATCACAACACGGAAATGCATTTCCGGCCGGTCAATCTGGGGGAGTTAAAACGATGGGTCTCATCACAGCACTAGCAATCAGCATCGGCTTGCTCGGTGGTATTGCGACTTACTTGGTCTTTTCCGATCCGTTAATGTTGGGCCTGCAAATTTGGGCAGTCTTTATCGGGTGGGCAAGTTTCTATCATTGCGGTGGCAAAGGCGGGGGTTTCGTTTCCAGCGCGCTTGCCAACCTATGGGGCGTAGTGTGGGCCACGCTGACACTGTTGGCCGTCTCGCAGCTTCCCTTCGGTGAAGCACTTGGGCTGCCCGTCTGGGCGGGCATCTGCGTGGCGATCGGCGTCGGCGTCATGATCCTCGGGTGTAACATTCCGATGTTCTCGGCGATCCCGGCCACTGTTTACGGCTACGCAGCGACCGTTGCGCTCGTGTTGCTCACAGCGACCGGCATGGACAACTTGGTCATGCCGGCGTTGGGGAATCCGGCCGCGATCATCGCCATGTCGTTAGTTGTCGGCGGCGTCTTCGGCATTATCTCCGAGATGTTGGCAGGGGCTTTAGCGAAGTCGGAATAATTCGTTTAGAGCGGGCGCTAAGAGCGCTTGTGTAACGAAACAAAAAGCGGCCGAGGCAATACTAAGGAACCTCTGAACAACTGCGAATTCGGAGCCTGCGGAAGACGTTTTTGCATTGAAATCAAGGTTCTCTTGGAGATCATCTCGGGTTAACGGAAGTTGATCAGAGGTTCCCTAAGTTGCCTCGGCCTGCTGCCTGTTCTCGCTCAATCTGCTTCTAGCTAAGCCTGCGTTCCAGCGCTGCCAGTTGTTCTTTCAGCGCATTGGGCAGATCGTCGCCGAACGTGGCGAAGTGCTCGCGGATCATGGGCAGCTCGGCCTTCCAGCCTTCAGCATCGACCGCGTTTAGCGCCTTCATGGTCTCAGGCGCAACGTCGAGGCCGTTAACATCGAGCGAGCCTTCGGCTGGAAGCTTTCCAATGGGCGTGTCAACGGCTTCGGCTGTGCCATTGCAGCGTTCAAAGATCCACTTCAAGACACGGCTGTTCTCCGCATAGCCAGGCCACATGAATTTGCCTTCCGGGCTTTTGCGGAACCAATTGACGTAGAAGATCTTCGGCATCTTGGCGCCGCCCTTTTCGCCCATCTTCAGCCAGTGGGCGAAGTAGTCGCCCATGTTGTAACCGCAGAAGGGCAGCATCGCCATGGGATCGCGGCGCAGATCGCCGATTTTGCCGGCTGCTGCTGCGGTCTTCTCCGACGCCATGATCGAGCCAAGGAAGGTGCCGTGGCTCCAGTCCAAGGCCTCGGTCACCAGCGGCACAACGGAAGCGCGGCGGCCACCGAACAGGATGGCGTCGATCGGCACCCCCTTGGGGTCTTCCCACTCCGGCGCGATGACCGGACATTGTTCGGCAGGGGCGGTGAAGCGCGCATTCGGGTGAGCGGCTGTACGTCCCGCACCCGGCCTCCAGGAGCGCCGGCGCCAGTCGATGGCGTGCGCTGGCGGCTCGTCCGTCATCTCCTCCCACCAAACGTCGCCATCGTCGGTCAGCGCGACGTTGGAGTAGATGCAGTTGTCGCTCAACGTCTTCATGGCGTTGGCGTTGCTTTCATCTGACGTGCCGGGCGCAACACCGAAGAAGCCGGTCTCGGGATTGATGGCGTAGAGCCGGCCGTCTTCGCCAAACTTCATCCAGCAAATGTCATCACCGATCGTCTCCGCCTTCCAGCCGGGGATAGTCGGGACAAGCATTGCCAGGTTCGTCTTGCCGCAGGCGGAAGGGAAGGCGGCAGCAATGAATTTCGCTTCGCCCTCTGGGCTGGTGAGCTTGAGGATGAGCATGTGTTCAGCCATCCAACCTTCATCGCGGGCCTGGACCGAGGCGATGCGCAGCGCGTGGCACTTCTTGCCGAGCAGGGCGTTGCCGCCGTAGCCCGAGCCGTAGGACCAAATCTCGCGCGTTTCGGGAAAGTGCGAGATGTATTTTGTGGCGTTGCAAGGCCACGGTACATCGACCGACGTCGGTGTGGGGAGCGGATAGCCGACAGTGTGCATGCCGCGCACAAAGCCGTCGCTCTGCCCAAGCGCCTCCCAGACCTTGGCGCCGACGCGGGTCATGATGTGCATGTTTGCGACCGCATAAGGGCTGTCAGTGACCATGACGCCGTTGCCTGCGATGGGCGAGCCAATAGGCCCCATAGAGTAGGGAAGGACGTACATCGTGCGGCCCGCCATTGCGCCGTCGTAGAGTTTGGTCAGGGTCACCTTCATTTCGGCGGGGTCGAACCAGTTGTTGGTCGGGCCAGCGTCTTCCTTTTTTTCCGAGCAGATGTAGGTCTGATCCTCGACGCGGGCGACGTCGACGGGGTCGGAGCGCACGAGAATGGAGTTGGGCCGCTTTTCTGGGTCCAGCCAAATGGCCGTGCCACAGTCTACCAAGAGCTTCAGCATCGCCTGAAACTCTTCCTTAGAGCCATCGCACCAGTGAACGTCGTCAGGCTTGAAGAGTGCTTTGGCTTCGTTGACGAATGCCAGGACCTTGGGATTGCTGGTCGGCACTTGATCGGATGCGACTTGCGGCGATACGGAGGGTTGCAGGCTCATTGTGTGGCGTTCCCTAAAAACGTTGGACAGGCTTGGTTTGTTGAGATGCTGCGACTGCTAGCATTGAAGAGGGAAGACTTTCAAGCGATTGGGCGTCGCCTCTCGCAGCTACGGCACGACTTCAGGCGTTGTGGAATGCGACCAAATAAGCGGGCAAGGCGGATCAACACCCGATAGGGCGCGATTTTCAGCTTAATCGCGGGCACTTGAGCCTCGTGGATTTTGCTCTGTAGCGGCCGGTCCCCATTGAGATCAAATGCCGCGACCGCCACCTGGCCATTCAAGGCGAAATCGTCGTGCTGGCGTCTAAACCGACATTCCCCGGATGACACTGCATCGATGATGGAGTGCGCCAATTTCCGTTCCTCGAAGCAGGAACTGCGGTAATCAGACCCTCACTTGCCGCCACTGTGGCTGGCGAGCGTCAAGTCTGGCCGTTTGGTG